>CAZUVG010000463.1:0-2788 GCA_964623765.1 uncultured Roseicyclus sp. | reverse complement strand
TAGAAGGACCGCATGATGCGGCTCATGTTGATGCCCTTCTTCTCCGCCTCGAGGCTGACGGTGCCGGTGACGGAGGCCTCCAGCGTCACGTCCCCGTTGTCCCGCGTATGGAAGCGGATCGGCAGGCGGAAATTCGAGATGCCGACGTGCTGGATCTGCCGGTTCGCGCCGCGGATCAGCGAGGCAGGCCCGTTCTGCAGGTCGGGCAGCGTCGCCTTGTAGGCGGTGTCGGCGCGGAAGCCGGACGGGTAGTCGCGCGAGAACTCCGGATAGGCGCGCTCGCCGCGCAGGGCCCGCGCCACGTCCGCGTCGAGCGTCGCGACGTCCTCGGGCGCAGCCGAGGAGGCCCAGTCGCGCAGGATGCGCAGCGCTTCGGCCGCGTCGTCGCGGGTGGGCAGTTCGGTCTCGGTCGTCACTCGGATGTTCATGTCGCGTCCCCTTCCAGCGGTCCTCGTCACCGCGCGTGGCCTTCCCACGAGCGCGATATGGCGCGCACGCGGGAAAACCCAAGTCTTGTCTTTCGAAACTGTTACGCTAGGCAGCCGGTTTCGGATCACTTTTCCCGGAATTTCAGGCTATTACAGCCCCGAAGCGCGCGACGAAGCGCGACAGTATCCGCTCGGGCACGACGATCTCCTCGGCAAGCGCCGCCTCGGTCAGACGCCCCGCGTCCGCGGGGTCGAAATAGCCGCGGTCCTTGTAGATACGGATGCGCGTGGCAAAGCTCTCTCCGTTGGCCTCCGGATGGAATTGCGTGGCGTAGACGTTGCGCCTGACGCGGACCATCTGCACGGGGCACGGCGCGGAAGAGACGAGAAGCGTCGCGCCCTCGGGCAGGACCTCAACCGCCTCCTTGTGGCCCACGAGCGCTCGGAAGCGGCGCGGCAGGCCCTCGAGGACCGGGTCCGCCATACCCTCGGGCGTCACGTTGCAGTCGACGCCGCCAATGGGCTCGCCGAAGCGGCCCTGGCCCACGCGCCCGCCCATGTGGTGCGCGAGGATGCCGAGGCCGTAGCAGCAGCCCATGAAGGGGACGTCGCGCGCCACGATCGCGGGCATGAGCGACAGGATGTCGGCCTCGATCCGCGCCTCGAGGGCCGACTTCCTCTCCGGCGGGTCGGAGACGCAGCCGGGACCGCCGCCCACGATGACGCCCGCGTAATCCTCCAGCGACAGCTCGGGTATGCGCGTGCGGTCGAGGCGGATGCGGTGGACGCGGTCGTCGCTCAACCCGCCGCGCGCGAGGAAGGCCGCGAACTCCTCGTCTGCCGCCTCGTCCTCGGGGCGGAGTTGCAGGACGAGGAACGGTCTCACGCCGCCGCCTCGTCGGCCGAAAGGCGTTTCTCCATCACCGCGTTCGGCAGCCGTAGCCAGTTGCGCGGCACCCTCTGGCGCCGCAGGACGACCCAGCCCCGCGCGGCGAAGAATGGCTCGGCCACGCGGCTTGCCTCGGTCTGAAGTCTCACGAGCCCCGCGGCGCGTGCGCGCCCCTCGAGCACGGCATAGAGCGCGGCGGCGACGCCGCGCCCCTGCACCGAGGGATCGACATAGGCGAAGTCGAGGAATGTTTCGTCCAAGTCGAAGGCCATGAAGCCCACGATCCCCCCGGGCAGTTCCGCCACCACCGTGTCTTTGCCTGCAAGCCGCGCATGCCAGTCCGCGCCGGGCTGGACGCGGGGCGACCACGCCATGCGTTGCGGCAGGGAGTAGTGCGGCCCCGTGCCGTGCCGGACCGCGCGGTGGAAGACGCGGGCGACGGCGTCAGCATCCTCCGCCCGGTAGGGCCGGATCGCGAGCCCCCTCATGCCGCCTCCAGCGCCTGCAGGAGGTCGGCGACAAGGTCGTCCGGATCCTCGAGCCCCACCGACAGCCGCACGAGGCCGCGCGTGATGCCGAGGCTTTCGCGCGCCTCCTCGCCGAGGCGCTGATGCGTGGTCGTCGCGGGATGAGTGATGATCGACTTGGCGTCCCCGAGGTTGTTGGAGATCGTGACGAGCGACAGCGCGTTCAGGAACCGGAAGGCCGCCGCCTGCCCGCCGGCCACCTCGAAGGCGATGACGGTGCCCGGCCGCTCCATCTGCCGCCGGGCGAGGTCGTGCTGCGGGTGCGAGGGCAGGCCCGGGTATGTCACGCGGGAAAGCTTGCCATGCCCCTCCAGCGCCTCGGCCACCGCCTGCGCGGCCTCGGCCTGCGCGCGGCAGCGCAGCTCCACGTGTTCGAGCGACTTGAGCATAACCCATGCGTTGAACGGGCTCATCGCGGCGCCGGTGTGCTTGAGATAGGGTTCCACCGTCTTGCGCACGAAGTCGCGGGTGCCGAGGATCACGCCGCCGAGACATCGCCCCTGCCCGTCGATATGCTTGGTCGCGGAGTAGATCACCACGTCCGCGCCCTGCCCGATGGCGTCCGAGAAGACCGGCGTGGCGAAGACGTTGTCCACGATGGTGAGCGCGCCCGCCTCCCGCGCGATGGCCGACACGGCTTCGATGTCCACGAGTTCCAGCGTCGGATTGGCCATGCTCTCGAAGAAGACGGCCTTCGTCCCCGGCCGCACCGCCGCCCGCCACTGGTCCAGATCGGTGCCGTCGACGAAGCTCACCTCGACCCCGTAGCGCGGCAGGATCTCCTGAAGGATGTAGAGGCACGAGCCGAAGAGCGCGCGCGCGGCCACCACGTGATCCCCCGCGCGCAGCATCGAGACGAGCGCGCCGTTGACCGCCGCCATGCCCGAGGCAGTGGCGAAGGAATCCTCCGCGCCTTCGAGCGCGGCGATGCGCTCCTCGAACAT
>CAZUVG010000462.1:2535-2793 GCA_964623765.1 uncultured Roseicyclus sp. | reverse complement strand
AAAACCTGGCGTCCTAACCGATAGACGAACGGGCCGCGCTTGGCGTGGACGGTGTGTAGAAAAACCCGCCGGGGGGTTCAAGGGGAATCTTGGCCGACCACGCGGAATCCCCGGCGTGGGAGAGCCGCTCGTCACTCCGCCCAGGCGGCGTCTTCCAGGCAAAGCTGCACGCGCGTCCGGCCGTTCCAGTGGTTCAGTTCCACACGCCCGGCGAGATGGACGGGACGACCCTGGTGGGCCTGCAGAGCGTCGAGGCCG
>CAZUVG010000462.1:0-2525 GCA_964623765.1 uncultured Roseicyclus sp. | reverse complement strand
GGGCGGCGTCGAAGCAGATCGCGTCGATCGCGGCCGACTGGCCGTCGGAAAAGCCGAGCCGGAGGTGGCCTTCGCCCACGGGACGGGTGGACCGGATGCGCATGGCGGGAAAGGCGAAGCGTGGCGCGGGGGCCGAGGCGCCGAAAGGGCCTGCCGCCTCGATCCGTGCGATCAGGTCGGGCTGGGCGGCCTGCGGCATGAGCAGCCCGTCGAGCCGGTAGTCGCCCGCGCCGCCTTGGTCCGCGCCCTGTCTTGCCAGAAGTTCGGAAAGCCTTGCCATGGCAGGTTCCAGTTGCGCCCGCGTCAGCGACAGGCCCGCTGCCATGCGGTGGCCACCACCCTTCGTGACCAGACCCTCGGTCGCGAGGCGCTGGATCGCCGCACCGAGGTCGACGCCCGGAACCGAGCGGCCCGAACCCTTGCCCTCGTCCCCGTCGAAGCCGATCACGATGGCTGGGCGGTGCGCGTGCTCCTTCAGGCGGCTCGCGACGATACCCACGACGCCCGGGTGCCAGCCATCCCCCGCGGCCCAGACGAGGGCTTCATCGAGGCCGCGGCTCTCGGCCTGTTCCAGCGCAGCATCGCGGACGCGGCCCTCGATCTCGCGCCGGTCCGCGTTCAGCGTGTCGAGCCTGCGGGCGAGCGCCGCCGCCTCCTCCGCGTCGTCGGTGGCCAGGAGCCGCGCGCCGAGGTCCGCCTCGCCGATGCGCCCGCCGGCATTGACCCGCGGTCCGAGGACGAAGCCGAGATGGTAGCACGTCGGAGGCCTGTCGAGACGCGCCACGTCGGAAAGCGCGACGAGCCCCTTGCGGTGCCGCCGTGCCATCACCGTCAGCCCCTGCCGCACGAAGGCGCGGTTGACGCCCCTGAGCGGCGCCACGTCCGCGACCGTGGCCAGCGCCACGAGGTCGAGCATCGCCATGAGGTCGGGGCCCTTTTCGCCCTCGGCCCTGAGCCGCCTGTTGAGATCGACGAGCATCAGGAACACCACCGCAGCCGCGCAGAGATGGCCGAGATCTCCCTGCTCGTCCTGCCGGTTGGGGTTCACCACCGCGACGCAATCGGGCAGGTCGGGCCCGGCGAGGTGGTGGTCGAGGACGATCACCTCCGCGTCTTTCGCCGCGGCGATGGGGCCGTGGCTTAGCGTTCCGCAATCGACGCAGACGATGAGATCGTGAGCCTCCGCGAGCCGCGCCATGGCGGGTTCGTTCGGGCCGTAGCCCTCGTCGATGCGGTCGGGAACGTAGAGCGTCGCACCATGGCCCATCTGCCTGAGCCATGTGAGGATCAGCGCGGCCGAGGCGCCGCCGTCAACGTCGTAATCGGCGAAGATCGCGATTCTCTCGCGGCGCTTCAGGGCCCGCGCGAACCTTGCGGAGGCCGCGTCCATGTCCTTCAGCGCCGCCGGGTCGGGCAGGAGATCGCGCAGCGCGGGCGCAAGGAAGGACGCGGCCTCTTCCGGCGCGACACCGCAGCGTGCGAGGATCGCGGCCACGGCCGGGTCGAGGCCCGCCCGCTGCACGAGCGCCGCGGCGCGCCGCTCGCGCTCGGCATCGGGGCCCACCCAGCGGCGGCCCGACAGCGAAGTCTCGACGTTCAGGAAGGCGGTATCGGTATGGTCCCGGGGCATTTGCTCGTCCTCACTCCGGCCACAATATCAGGTGGCCCGTCAGCCGTCAGCCCCCGCATCTCGCGATATCCACCGGAAATTCGCCCGCTCGGCCCCCGGGGTGACGAGCAGGTCCTCTCATGCGTTCTGGCGGCCATGGGAAACAGGCGGATGGCCTGCTGTGCACTCGCCCATCCCGCCGCCGTCCTTGCGGCCTGGGTAATGCGGCGCGCCGACCCCGGTCCCGACCTTGATCGGCGCATCCGGCTCGCGTTTTCTCAGCGCGGGTTTCGGTAGACCATGCGCCGGACAGAACCGGTCTTCGACCGCATCAGGATCGTCGTGGCCGTCAGGTAGCCAACCTCGCGCTTGATGCCCGGCACGATGGAGCCGTCGGTGACACCGGTCGCAGCGAAGATGACGTTCGTCGTCACCATGTCGTCGCGGGTGTAGACGCGGTTGAGGTTGGTGATGCCAGCCTTCGTGGCGCGGGCCCTCTCGTCGTCGTTGCGAAAGAGGAGGCGGCCGTACATCTGCCCGCCCATGCATTTGAGCGCCGCGGCGGCCAGCACGCCCTCGGGTGCCCCGCCGGAGCCCATGTACATGTCGATACCCGTCGAGGGTTCGGCGCAGTGCATGACGCCGGCCACGTCGCCATCGGTGATCAGTCGGATGGCGCAGTCTGTGGTGCGCAGCTCGTCGATCATTTCCTCGTGGCGAGGCCGCTCCAATGCGCAGACGGTAATATCCTTCGTCGACACACCACGTGCCGTCGCCAGCGCCGAAACGCGTTCGGCGGGCGACATGTCGAGTGTCACCACGCCGGGACGGTAGCCGGGGCCGATGGCGAGCTTGTCCATGTAGACGTCGGGCGCGTGCAGCATCGAGCCGCGCGGCCCCATGGCTATGACCGTGA
>CAZUVG010000461.1:0-2796 GCA_964623765.1 uncultured Roseicyclus sp. | reverse complement strand
GAGCGCGGCGTCCCAGGCCATGAGCCGGCGCGCTAGCGTCGACTTGCCGGCGCCCGAGGGCGAGGAGAGGATGATGAGAAGCCCCCGTCTGCCGGGACCGGGCGCGGATGCCGCCATGCTCATTCCACGTTCTGGACCTGCTCGCGGGTCTGGTCGATGGCGAGTTTGAGGTCAAGGCCGATGGCCGTGAGCTTCGCATCGCCCGATTTCGAGCAGAGCGTGTTGGCCTCGCGGTTGAACTCCTGCATGAGAAAATCGAGTTTGCGCCCTATCGGACCGCCGGCCGCAAGGAGGGCGCGCGCGGCGGAAACGTGGGCGCGCAGTCGGTCGATTTCCTCGGTCACGTCCGACTTCACGGCAAGAAGCGCCAGCTCCTGCGCGATCCGGTCCTCGTCGAGATCGGTCGTCTCCAGCAGCTTCGCGACATTCGCGCGAAAGGTCTCCGCCTGCCGGTCGCCGCGCGCGGCGGCGGCGCCGACGGCCGCCTCGGTCAACGCTGCGATGCGGTCGAGCTGGGCGTCGAGGATGCGGGCAAGCTGCGCGCCCTCGGCAAGCCGCATCTCGGCGAAGGCGTCGAGGAGGCGGGCGGCCTCCTGCAGGAGCGTGCCGGCATCGGGCGCATCGGCAGGCCCGGCCGCGTCGGTCACGCCGCGCAGCGCGAGGATGTCGGCGGGGCTCGGATGCGCCATTGCCATCCCCTGCGCCTCGGCCGCCGCGCGGACCCGCGCCAGCGCGGCAAGCGCGGCCTCGAGTGCCGTGGGATCGATGGCGGGGCTGCCCCCGTCCTCCGCCCGCGAAAGACGCAGCGAGAGGTTGACCGACCCGCGGGCGAGACGCTCCGACAGGAGCTTGCGCAGCGGCGCCTCGAGCGCGCCGAGTCCCTCGGGCAGCCGCAGGCGGATATCGAGGCCGCGTGCGTTCACGCTGCGGATCTCCCAGACGCGGCGCTGGTCGGCCGCCGCGCCCTCCGCGGTGGCGTAGCCGGTCATCGAGGCGATGCGCCCCGCCGGGTTGGCATTAACCACTTGAAGACTCTCCCCCTGCCCGTCGCATTCGAACGACGCTAGTAACGATTGGGAAAGCAATTCCATCGGAGGGTCAACCTCGGGCGGCGCCCACTGCCCCCGCGGTTCGACCGGAACGGAGGCCACGGGAATGACCGGACCCATTTCGCACGAGACCGCCCAGCGACCGCTAGACCGTCTGCTCGACGACCCGACCCTCAGGGCCGCGGCAGGCTACTGGGACGGGCTGCGCGGCGGCATGCTCGTACCGCCGCGCATGGCGCTCGACCCCGCCGAGATTCGCCCGCTCCTGCAGCGCGCCGCGATCCTCGAACGGACGCGGCCGGGCAGCGTCCGCATCCGCCTGGGCGGGGCGCGGATCAGCGAGATGATGGGCATGGAGGTGCGGGGCCTGCCGCTGCGCGCGCTCTTCGATCTTGCCGAACGGACGCGGATCACCGCCGAGATCGAGCGCGCGCTGGCCGAGCCCTCGATCCTGCTCGTGGAGGTAGCCTCGCCCGCACCGCGCTACCAGCCGCAGGCGCGCCTGCGCACGCGCCTCCTGGTCCTGCCCATGAGCGACCGCGAGCACGCGATCAATCGCGCCCTCTACGTCATGGGCGACGTCGAGGGGGAGGCCAGCCCGACAACCGAGGCACCCTGCCGCTGGAGCATCGAACGCATCGAGCGGGTCGCGCTTCACGTCGGGGTGCCGGTCGCGACGCCCGAGGAGGTGACGCCTCGGCGTGCTGCGCAGGCCCCGCCGCCCGGGGTGGAGGAGGACGAACTGGAGACGCGCGGCCCGATGGCGCGCGCCCGTTTCCGGGTGATCGAGGGCGGGCTCGCCTGAACGCCCGCGCCTCCCGCGCCTCAGCCGGCCGCCCGCAGCGCCTCGCGGCTGCGCTGAAGCTCCTCGGAGACCAGGAAGGCGAGTTCCAGCGACTGCGAGGCGTTGAGGCGGGGATCGCAGGCGGTGTGATAGCGCGAGGACAGGTCCTCGTCCGTCAGCGCCCGCATGCCGCCGGTGCACTCGGTCACATCCTTGCCCGTCATCTCGAAATGAACACCGCCGGGCACGGTGCCCTCGGCGCGGTGGATCGCGAAGAACTCCTGCACCTCGCGGAGGATCGAGTCGAAGGGGCGGGTCTTGTAGCCGGTCGATGACTTGATGACGTTGCCGTGCATCGGGTCGCAGGACCAGAGCACGCTGGCACCCTCGGATTCAACCGCCCGAATCAGCCGGGGAAGGACGTCGCCCACCTTGCCCGCGCCGAAGCGTGCGATGAGCGTTAGCCGTCCCGCCTCGTTCTCGGGATTGAGCTTTTCCATCAAGGCCTTCAGGTCATCCTCGGTCGTGGTCGGCCCGCACTTTAGCCCGATCGGGTTCTGCACGCCGCGGCAGAACTCCACGTGGGCGCCGTCGGGCTGCCGCGTGCGGTCGCCGATCCAGATCATGTGGCCGGAGCCTGCGAGCCACTTGCCGGAAGTCGAATCGAGACGGCAGAGCGCCTCCTCGTATTCCAGCAGCAGCGCCTCGTGGCTGGTGTAGAAATCGACCGTGGACAATTCGTGGTTGGTCTCGCCCGTAAGACCGGCGGCCGCCATGAAGTCGAGGCTGTCCTGGATGCGGTTGGCGATGTCGCGGTACTTCTCCGCGTCGTCGCTGTCGGTGAAGCCGAGCGTCCAGGCATGGACGCGGTGGATGTCGGCGAAACCGCCCGTGGAAAAGGCGCGCAGCAGGTTCAGCGAGGCCGCGGCCTGCGTGTAGGCCTGCAGCATCCGGCGCGGATCG
>CAZUVG010000460.1:0-2797 GCA_964623765.1 uncultured Roseicyclus sp. | reverse complement strand
ACCGCGCGGGTCGAGGGCGACATCATTCACAAGACCATCGCCATCGAAAGCGGCGCCCATTTCGAGGGCTCGGTGCAGCGCGCCGAGGACCCGCTCGCCACCGGCGAGGGGGGCAACGGCGGTCGCACGGCCTTCGGAAACCAGGGTTCCCGGCCCGGCGGTCCCGGCATGGGCGCGCGCCCGATCGCGGCCGCGGCGAAGTCGGAGAACGACTGACCGGTCCTGCCGGCGCCTCCCGACAGCGGGGGCACCCTTGTCAATCCCCCGATGCACGCGGAGCCGGGCCCGGTGCCCGGCTTCCGTATCGGCCTCTCGGGGCCATTCGCCTGATCGCGGACACCTTTCAGTCGAGTGGCACGAGCGCACGCCGGTAGATGTGCCACGTGGCGTGCCCGAGCACCGGCAGCACGAGGTAGAGACCGAAAAGCGCCGGCGCCATCCCCGCGAAGGTCAGCGCCGCGATCACCCCCGCCCATGCCAGCATCACGCCCGGGTTGCGCTTGACCACGCCCACCGAGGTTATCATAGCCGTGACGAAGTCGAGCTCCTTGTCGAGCAGGAGCGGCAGCGACACCACCGTGAGCGAGAACAGCACGAAGGCGAAGACCGCGCCGAAGGCCGTCCCGGTCAGGAGCATCTTCAGACCCTCCGGCTGGACCAGGTAGGCATAGGATGAGGTCACGTTCATCAGTACGGACGGTCCCATGAACAGTGCAAAAAGCATGTGGGCGAAGAAGGACCAGAACAGGAAATAGACGATGATCACCCAGGACATGAGCGGCAGTTGGCGCGCCCGCTGACGCCAGATGACGCCCAGGATGTCGTTGCGCCGCCACTCCGTGTGCCCCGCCTCCAGCCTCCGCGAGACCTCGTAGAGGCCGACCGCCATGAACGGCCCGATCAGCGGGAAGCCAAAGGTCAGCGGAACCGCCAGCCATTCCATGTGGAAGGAGACCAGCAGAAGGTAGATCAGCCAGCCGCCCATCACGCAGGCATTGGCGAAGAACAGCCCCATCATGGGCTTGCGACGGAAATCGGCCCAGCCCAAGCGCAGCGCATCTGCGATGTCGCCCATCGCCATCTCGCGTATCTCGGGCACCTTGGACGGCGCGAGATGCCCGCCCGACGCGTCGCTCATGACCAGCCCTCCCTGTGCACGAGCCTAGCGGAGCGTCAGGGCCTCGGGCAAGCGGAACGCGTTCAGGGCCGCACCGGTCGCGGTCCGACAGCCCTCTCCCATTCCCGCGCCATGGCCAGGAGGGTCGCGTCCGACCCCGCCTGCCCCATGAGCTGTACCGCCCCCGGCAGCCCCCGCGGTCCCGGACCCACGGGGAGCGCGATGGCGGGCAGCCCGGCCAACGAGGCGGGCAGCATGACCTCCATCCAGCGGTGATAGGTGTCCATGGTCTGCCCGGCGATCTCGCGCGGCCAGTCCTGCTCCACCGGGAAAGGCCAGACCTGAGTCGCGGGAAGGACCAATGCGTCGTACCGCGCGAACAGCGTGTCCGCGGCAGCGATCCAATCCTCCCGCAGCGCCACGGCCCGCTCGATCCGCTCACCGGTAATGGCGAGGCCGCGCTCCACTTCCCAGCCGACCTGCGGCGCAAGGTGGAGGCGCCGCTCCGGATCACGCCAATGCACGGCCAGTTCCTGCGCCATGAAGAAGCTGCGAAGCTCCGTCCAGGCCTTCCACAGGACCTCGCGCGGCACGGGCGGGGCAAGCGGCTCGACGTCCCAGCCCATCGCCTCCATCCGCGAAAGCGCCTCCTCGGCATGGGCGAGGATGCCGTCCTCCATCGGCCACGCCCCGCCCCAGTCGCCGAGCCAGCCGACCCGGGGACGGGACGGCGCGTCTGCGATCCCGCCGAAGGCACCGTCCGACATCGTCCCGAGCATGGCCGCGAGATCGCCGACATCCCGCGCCATGGGCCCAAGCGTGGAGATCCGCGCCGAACAGACGGCCCGTGCGTCGTCCTTCGGCACCAGTCCGACCGAAGGCCGGAAGCCGTAGACGTCGCACCAGGCGGCGGGGTTGCGAAGCGAGCCCATCATGTCCGACCCGTCCGCGACCGGGATCATTCCGGCCGCGACCGCCGCCGCCGCCCCGCCCGAGGAGCCACCGGCGCTGCGCGCCGGATCGGCCGGGTTGCGCGTCACGCCGAAGACGGGGTTCGCCGAATGCGAACCGAGCGCGAACATCGGCACGTTGGTCTTCCCGACCACGATGGCACCGGCAGCCTTCAGCCGTGCCACCATCGGCGCGTCCGCCGTGGCCTTCTCATGCGCGAGGAACGGCGCCCCGCAGGTCGTGGGCAGACCCTTAACGTCAACGAGATCCTTCACCGCGACCGGGATGCCGTGAAGCCAGCCGCGCGGCCCCGAGGCGCGCAATTCCGCCTCCATGAGCCGCGCCTCGCCCATCAGCGCCTCGCGGTCCCTCAGAGAGACGATGGCGTTGACCGTCCCGTTGACCTCGGCGATCCGCGACAGCGTCTCCCGCATCAGATCCACCGGCGACAACGCGCCCGCGGCCATCCTGTCTCCCAGCGCCCGCGCGCTCACGCCTGGATGCTCCACCCTCGCCCCTTCATCCTGATAGAAAACTCCCGCCGGAGGCACCGCGCGTGGCCGAGCGACTCCCGCAAGGGAGCTTGAGGCCGCGCGCTCCCCCTCAGCCCGCCTTCGCCTCGGACCGGCTCTTGCCGCTCACGTTCATGGCGAGCGTCGCCGCCATGAACCCGTCGAGATCACCGTCGAGCACCCCCTGCGTGTCCGAGGTCTCGTGGTTCGTGCGCAG
>CAZUVG010000459.1:0-2802 GCA_964623765.1 uncultured Roseicyclus sp. | reverse complement strand
ATCTTCACCGCCTCGTCGGCATCCCCGATCAGCCCCATGAAGCCAGGCACGGTCGATACGCCGGCCTCGGCAGCGAGCTTCTTGGAGGTGATCTTGTCGCCCATGGCCTCGATCGCGCTCGCAGGCGGGCCCACGAAGGCCACGCCCGCCTTCTCCAGCGCCTCGGCGAACTTCCTGTTCTCGGACAGGAAGCCGTAGCCGGGATGGACGGCATCGGCGCCGGTCTCGCGGATCGCCTCCATGATACGGTCGATCGCGATGTAGCTCTCCGAGGCCGGCGCCGCGCCGATGTGGACCGCCTCGTCGGCCATACGCACGTGCAGCGCCGTCTTGTCGGCATCGGAGTAGACCGCGACCGTCGGAATCCCCATCCGGCGCGCGGTCTTCATTACGCGGCAGGCGATTTCGCCCCGGTTGGCGATCAGGAGCTTCTTGAACATGGGTGCTGTCCCTTCTCATTGGCCGGCCCACCGGCTTGTCCCCAAATGGAAAGGGCCGCCCGGTTTTTCTCCCCAGACGGCCCATTTCGTGTCGCAGAATGTATAGCCAGACGGCAGTTGACGAACGCTGTGCGCCGGTCAGCAGAGGTTGACGTCGTCGCAGAGCGCACCGCCCGCGGCCCCGATGGCAGCACCCGTCGCCACGTTACCGTCGAGCGCGGCAGCACCGAGGCCGCCGATGACTGCACCGGCGCCTGCGCGCTCGAAGTCGCTTGCGACGCAGCCCGACAGCGCGAGCACGGATGCGAACAGCAGGGCGGGAAGAGAAGTAAAGGAACGCATGACTTTTTGTCTCCAGTCGATAGGCCTCGTGCGGGAGAACCTACACCGCCCGTGGCAATCCGCCTAGAGGTCGAAAGGGCCGGCCCCATGGCACCGCGTCCATCGGCGAAAAATCGCGGCCGGAGGCGCGATGCCGCCAACCGCGAAGGGGAAGGGTAACACGTCTTGTCGGTGCCGGCCCGGAACCTGCTGGGGGAACTGGCCGACGGGTCAAGCGTGCCACGGACGGGGCCAATGGCAACCCCGGCCGTCGCGAAGCGGAGCCCATGCGCACCAGGGTGCGCAAATCCCGAAGCTTGCAGCAGTTTCATGCCGATGCGTCCTCCCAGAAGCCCGAGCCGTCGAAGGCTTCGGGAAACGCGGCGCGGGCGCGGGCCGCGTCGAGCCTGAGCAGCGCCTCGTAGCTCTCGGGATCGAAGGGTTCCTCCGCGGGAACGACCTCGCGGCCGAAGAGCCATGACAGCCGGCCCGCATCGAGATTTCCACGCTCGAATGGCTCCTCGCCGAAACAGAGCCATAGCGCCTCGACGAAAGCGGCATCTGCACGGCGATCGGCGGGCCTGCGGTCTGCATAGCGCTCGCGCGCGACGAGACGCGTTGCGCCGTCCTTGTTCGCCCTGCGAATGGTGAACTGGTAATCGGTCCCGGGAAGACGGCCGGGAAAGCCCTTGTGCTTCAGCATGGGCGCCCCTCACGGAAATGCCGGACGGGACGTCTGCCCCGTCCGGCGAGGAGAAAGGTCCTGCTCGGGCATGGGCTGCCACCATGCCTTCGGACCTGCCTTGCGCGGGGTTGGCCCCCGCTGATCTTCCGCCGGTGCGTGACCGGGCACACGGGCCCGGCCACGACCCGAGGTACAGCTGCGGTTCCGCAGCCGAGGACAAGAATACCGGACACGGACCATGATCCACAGGGTTTTCCACAGGAAGGCGCGTCTTGTTGCCGCTGCGCCTCAGTTCGAGTCCTGCCTGAAGGATCAAGATCAAAATGTTGTGCAAGCATCAGAAAAGCTCCCAGATGCAGGCATCTTTCCGGATCGAATAGACCTCGATCGACTGCATGATACCCGGCGCAGGCGCGCCCCGTGGGAACGCCTCGGCCATGAGCTGCACGACGATGCGCGCAGGCGGCTCCGCGCCGTCGATCACCGCGCCGAGCCCATACCGGGCGCAGGCCCAGTCGTGATCGACCGGGCCCTCCTCCAGCAGGCGCGGGGCAAGGCCGGGAACGACCAGCCGCACCACCAGCCAGTCCTCCGCGGTCGCGGGCTGCGTCTCGGTAAGAACCTCGCAGAGCTGTCCCTCCAGGCCCGAGGGCAGGTTCACCGTCTCGCCAATCGGGCATTGCCCCTCTGGAACGACCGGCAACCTCAGCGCAACCACCGCGAGCGCGGCCGAGCCCAGCGAAGCGCCAAGCGCGAGCCAGCCAAAGAGCGAGAGGGGGGAGCGGTGGAACATGGCCTCACGTGCCCGGCTGCCGGGCAACGCAGCCGCGTTTCCGGACAGCGCGCGCCGCGGCCCCGATCCCCGCCGGGGCAAAGGGTGCGACGGCGCGCGGGCCGCCTTGGGTCATGTGAACTCCGGGCTCTGTCATCTGGACCATGCTTGGGCAGGATCTCTCACGCCGCGACCGGCAAATGGCACGCCATCTCCTGCTCTAGAGCGGAATGTTGTCGTGCTTCTTCCAAGGCATCTTCTTCTGCTTTCGGCGAAGCATGGCAAAGGCCTTGCAGACACGCCGGCGCGTGGATCGCGGCTGGATCACCTCGTCGATGAAGCCACGCTCGGCCGCGACGAAAGGATTGGCGAAGGCGTCTTCGTAGTCCTTGGTGCGCCGCGCGATCTTCTCGGGATCGCCCAGTTCCGAACGGTAGAGGATCTCGGTCGCCCCCTTCGCGCCCATGACCGCGATTTCCGACGTGGGCCATGCGTAGGAGATATCGCCGCGCAGATGCTTGGACGACATCACCACGTAGGCGCCGCCATAGGCCTTGCGGGTGATGACCGTGACCTTCGGCACC
>CAZUVG010000458.1:0-2805 GCA_964623765.1 uncultured Roseicyclus sp. | reverse complement strand
GAGACGAAGTCTCCACGCCCGGGCGCGGCATCCAGCGGCACGCGGGCAAGCCTGAGCGAGAGCCTCAGGTGGAAGTGCGTGAAGGTGTGCCGGACCTCCAGCCCCGGGTTGCGCCAGTCCGCCTCGACCGGTGGGGCAGCGTCCGGCGCGCCCTCCACCCATTCGGAGCCGGGCCAGCCGAGCATCCCGCCCAGAAGGCCGCTTGGTGGTCGCGTCTCGAGCAGGAAGGCGCCGTCCTCGCGCCGCGCCAGATAGGCGATCCCGTGGCGCACGGGCTTGGCCTGCTTCGGTGCCTTGGCGGGCAGGTCCGCGGCGATGCCTGCGCGCCGGCCCGCGCAGGCGGGCATCACGGGGCAGATGCCGCAGGCGGGCGCGCGGGGCGTGCAGATCGTGGCGCCGAGGTCCATCACGGCCTGCGCATGGCAGCCCGGACGCACCTCGGGCGTCAGCCGTGCCGCCAGCGCCTTCAGCCGTGGCTTCGATCCCGGCAACGGCTCGGTCACGGCAAACAGGCGGGCCATGACGCGCTCCACGTTTCCGTCCATCACCGCGGCCGGCCGGTCGAAGGCGATCGCGGCGATGGCGGCGGCGGTGTATGGGCCGATGCCGGGCAGGCACAGCAGCCCCGCCTCGGTGTCGGGGAAGATGCCGCCGTGCTCGAAGGCCACCACCCGCGCGCATTTCAGGAGGTTCCGCGCCCGCGCGTAGTAGCCGAGCCCCGCCCAGGCCGCCATGACCTCGGCGTCCTCCTCCGCCGCGAGATCCTGAACGGTCGGCCATCGCGCGGTAAAGCGGCGGAAGTAGTCGCGGACCGCCGCCACGGTCGTCTGCTGGAGCATCACCTCGGACAGCCAGACGGCATAGGGGTCCGGCCGCACGCCTCGGGCGAGGTCGCGCGGCCCCGTGCGCCATGGCAGATCGCGTGCATGCACGTCGTACCAGCGCCCGAGTGCGTCTGCTATCTCCGCGTCACGCAAGAGTTATCCGCCCTCCTTCGGCCCGTTATTGGTTAACGGGGCGTGTCGGCATAGATTGCCGGGGGACGCCGGAAGGCAACCCCCGGAAACGGGGAATCGAAAGGCCAATCGCTTGAAGACGCCGCGCAAGACGAAGCAGGCACCCGACCCACGCCGCCGCCGCGGCTTCGAGCGGGCGTCCGCACTCCTGTCCTCCCATATCCGCGCACCGGCGGAGAAACGCGGCTTCGCCGAGACGAAGCTCCTGACCCACTGGGCCGATATCGTCGGCACCGAGATCGCCGCCGTCGCCTTGCCGCTGCGTATCACCTATGGCCGCGGCTTCGGCGGGACGCTCGTCTTGCTGACGACCGGCGCCAACGCCCCGGTGCTGGAAATGCGCGGGCAGGAGATCGTGGAGCGGGTGAACGCCTGCTACGGCTATCGCGCGGTCGCCCGCGTGCAGGTGACGCAGACCGCCCCGACCGGGTTTTCGGAGGGGCAGGTCGCGTTCGGCCCTGCGCCGAAACCCGCCCCAGCGGAGCCGGATCCCGCGCGGCTCGCCGCCGCGACGAAGGGGATCGAGACGATCGAGGATGCCGGCCTGCGCGCCGCGCTCGAGGCACTGGCGCGCAAGGTCGTGACCAGATAGGACGACGACAGGAACCGGAGGCATTTCACATGGATCGCAGAACGATACTCCTCGGCGCGGCGGGTGCCGGCGCGCTTGCAGTCGGCGGCGCGGCGCTCTGGCGGCCGCAGGGCGGACAGCAGCCGCTCCTGCCTTTCGCCGCCCATGCGCAGACGCAGGGCGAGGCGCCCGAGGTCACCGAGATGACGCTCGGCAATGCGGACGCGCCGGTCACGATGATCGAATACGCCTCCTTCACCTGCCCGCACTGCGGCACCTTCCACGAGAACGTCCTGCCGCGGCTGAAGGAGGATTACATCGATACCGGCCGCGTCCACTACATATACCGCGAGGTCTATTTCGACCGGTTCGGCCTATGGGCCGGGATGGTGGCGCGTTGCGCGGGTCCGATGCGGTATTTCGGCGTCGTGGACCTGATCTACGAACAGCAGGCCGAATGGGTGCAGGGCAGCCCCGCCGAGGTCGCCGAGAACCTGCGTCGGATCGGGCGCATGGCAGGCATGACCAACGAGGAACTCGACGCCTGCATGACCGACCAGTCCATGGCCGAGGCGATGATCGCAACCTACGAGGCCAACACCGCGGTCCATGACATTCCCGGCACGCCGGCCTTCGTCATCGCGGACGATCTGCACGGCAACATGAGCTACGATGCCATGTCCGAGCTTCTGGACGAAGCGCTCGCCGCGGCGGAATGACGGCACCGCTCGCGGGCGTCCGCGTTCTCGAACTCGCGCGCATCCTGGCCGGCCCGTGGGCCGGTCAGACGCTTGCGGACCTCGGCGCGGAGGTCATCAAGGTCGAGGCGCCCGAGGGCGACGACACGCGCCGCTGGGGGCCGCCCTTCGTGGAACGCGAAGGCGACGTTTCGGCCGCCTATTTCCACGGCTGCAACCGGGGAAAGAAGTCCGTCATCGCCGATTTCAGGACCGAGGAGGGGCGCGAGCGTGTCCGCGCGCTGGCCGCCGGGGCCGATGTCCTGATCGAGAACTTCAAGCTCGGCGGTCTGAGCAAGTACGGTCTGGATCACGACAGCCTGCAACAGGTCAATCCGGGGCTGATCTACTGCTCGATCACCGGATTCGGGCAGGATGGACCCTACGCGCACCGGGCGGGCTACGATTACATCATCCAGGGGATGAGCGGGATCATGTCCGTCACCGGCGCGCCCGAAGGGCAGCCGCAGAAGGTGGGCGT
>CAZUVG010000457.1:1030-2821 GCA_964623765.1 uncultured Roseicyclus sp. | reverse complement strand
GGGGGTCGGATCAAGGTTGGGCCGGACTCCCATCGACGGTGGACGGAAAACCCGTGGCAGGTCATGGCCGCACCGGCACGGGTAGTCGCGGGACCCGGACGCATCGCCCAAGCGCCGGTGCGACGCTGGTGATCTACCGGGGGTTGCGCCGAGCCCTATTCCCGACCATAGTAGTCAGACATGACTGCCGGCCGACTCGGTCACGGGCAAGGTGGAGGATGAGCATGACGGCGCGCGTGGCGATCGAGGACGAAAACAGGCAGCCGGCAACGTCCAATGGAGGGCGCATCGGCGACTGGAGCGCCCGATCCGTCGATCTCCTTGCGCACCTGCGCCTGATGGCGCTGCGTTGCCGGGCCTCCGCGCGTGCAGATCTGGGTGAGGCCTGCGCGCGTCTCCATGCAGCCAACGAAACCGTCGCCACCGCCCATGCCGAGATGCTGGTCCGAACCCTGCCGCAGGCGCTCGGGCGGGTGCCGCGGTTCCACCGCCCCGGCGTCGAGGAGATCTCGTTCGACGAAGCCTGGCTCCTGCGGGCGTTCGAGGCCGTCGTGGCCGGCGATACGGACAGTCTCGACTTCCTGCTGCGGTCGCGCGTCGCGCCCGCAGCACGGCGAGACCTGTTTTTCCTGATCGCGAACGCGACCCGCCTCGCCGCCGCGGCTTGACCGGCGACACAGGAACGGTCACCTACGAACGCAACGACCTTCATCGCCGCGCAGGACGCGGCACCAGTACGAGGAGTGAAGACATGACCCAAACCGCAGAGGCGCTGTCCACCGACGCGCGGACGGAGATCGCGGAGGCGTTGAACCAGGCGGTCGCGGAGACCGCCGTGGCGACCATGCTCGCGCAGAATTTCCACTGGAACGTCACGGGCATGGCCTTCGGGCCGCTGCACGACATGTTCCAGAAGATCTACGAGGACCATTTCCAGGGCCAGGACGATCTCGCCGAACGCATCCGCACGCTCGACGCACATGCCGAGGGCATGCTGGCAGGCATGCTCGAGCGGTCGAAGGTCGAGGAGCATGACGGCCATGCCGAGGACCGGGAGATGGTCGCCGCGATGCTGAAGGCCGAGGAAATCCTTGCATCGACGCTTGCGGGCGTGGGCGAGATCGCCGCGCGCCACGGCGACACGCTGACCGAGGACCTGGCGGTCGAGCGCGGCCGCATCCACGAGAAGTTCGCCTGGATGCTGCGCGCGCATCTCAAGTGAAACCACTGCCGGGCGTGGCGGGCGTGGCACCGCCGTGACCGAGCAGGACGGGCGGAGGGCGCGGCATGATGGCCGCGCCCTTTTCGTTTGCAGCAGACGTTACGCCAGCGTCCGCAAGAGCGGGTCGTCAGCCCACCTTCTTCAGCTTGATCGGCAGCGCCTTCGGATGGACACCCTTCTTCATGCACTTGCGCGCATAGGCCGGCGCCCAGTGCGAATACTTGCCCATCCCGTTCTGCTGGTGGACGAGCATCTCCACGAACCCTTCCTGGAACTCGGCTTTCTTCAGCTTCTTGAACATCTTCTTCTGCGCCTTCGTCATGGAGCAGCCGATGCAGTGGCCCTCGCGGCGGAACTTGCAGACGTCGATGCAGGGGGAGGGAACCTTGGATGACTTGCCCATGAAAACCTCGGCCTGGAGAGGTGGACGACAGGCGGGCCGGCCGCCCGCGTTCAAGACTGTCAGAAAACCTGAGTGGTTCGGTCGGAGAAGTCAATCGAGGCGTGGCGGCCCCTTGCCCGCCTGCGGCGAGCCGTCGCAACCTCGCGGGCTGCGCGTTTCGTCCCGC
>CAZUVG010000457.1:0-1020 GCA_964623765.1 uncultured Roseicyclus sp. | reverse complement strand
GAACGGGCCGCTCAGGCGTTGAACAGGAAATGCAGGACGTCGCCGTCCTTGACCTCGTAGCCCTTGCCCTCGACGCGCATCTTGCCTGCGTCCTTCGCGCCCTGCTCGCCGCCCAGCGCCACGAAATCGTCGTAGGAGATCGTCTCGGCCCGGATGAAGCCACGTTCGAAATCGCCGTGGATGACGCCGGCCGCCTGCGGCGCGAGCGTGCCGCGGCGGATGGTCCAGGCGCGCGCCTCCTTGGGCCCCACGGTGAAGTAGGTCTCGAGCTGCAACAGGTCGTAGCCCGCGCGGATCATCCGGTCGAGGCCCGCCTCTTCCAGGCCGAGTTCCGACAGGAAGATCCCTGCCTCCTCCGGGTCGAGCTGCGCGATCTCCTCCTCGATCTTGGCCGAGATGACGACATGGGCCGCCCCCTGCTCAGCCGCCATCTCCGCGACGCGCTCGCTGTACGCGTTGCCGGTCGCGGCCTCGTCCTCGGAGACGTTGCAGACGTAGAGCACGGGCTTGGCGGTCAGCAGCTGCAGCATCTTCCACGCCTTCGCGTCCTCGGCGCCCACCTCGACCAGGCGGGCGGGTTTCCCCTGCTCGAGCATGGCCTTCGCGGATTGCATCAGGCGCTCCTGCTGGACCGCCTCCTTGTCGCCGCCGCGGACCTTGCGGACGATGTTCTGCAGCCGCTTCTCGATCGACTCGAGATCGGCGAGCATGAGTTCGGTCTCGATCGTCTCGGCGTCCGCCACCGGGTCCACGCGGCCCTCCACGTGGGTGACATCGCCGTCCTCGAAGCAGCGCAGCACGTGGGCGATGGCGTCGGTCTCGCGGATGTTGGCGAGGAACTGGTTGCCGAGGCCCTCCCCCTTGGACGCGCCCCTCACGAGGCCGGCGATGTCGACGAAGGTCATGCGCGTCGGGATGATCTGCTTCGACCTGGCGATCTCCGCCAGCCTGTCGAGCCGAGCGTCCGGCACCGCGACCTCGCCCACGTTCGGCTCGATCGTGCAGAAGGGGAAGTTCGCC
>CAZUVG010000456.1:0-2828 GCA_964623765.1 uncultured Roseicyclus sp. | reverse complement strand
CCTCCAGCCCCGCGATCATCCGCAGGAGCGTGGATTTCCCGCAGCCGGAGGGGCCGACGAAGATCACGAACTCCCCGTCACCGATGGACAGGTCCACGCCCTTGATGACCTGCACCTCGCCGAACCATTTCTCGACGGTCTTCAGCTCGATCGCACCCATCAGATGTCCCCCCGGCTCGGGCTGGCCCATTCGAGCCAGACGGCCGCCGTCCACGTGAAGGTGCCCCCGCCTGCCGGTGTGCCGTCCCGGGGGCTGAAATACTCGGCGAACCCGTTTTCCGCGATCAGCCGCGCCGTGTCCCTCCGGATGCGCGCCGCCTCGTTCGTCAGACCCTGCTCGGCCATGCCGGTTGCGGCCATGAAGTTCATCACAGCCCAGACGGGTCCGCGCCAATAGCGCAGGTGGTCGAACCTGTCGCCCGCGGGATCGTGGCTCGGCAGCGCGTATTCGCACGCCCCGAGGATGCGCTCCAGCGTTGGGCGCGGCCGGTCGTCGGACAGCCCGCCCCACCACGACAGGAACGACGCGTTGGAGACCGACCGGGCGAAGTTGCCCGTGCGCAGGTTCTTCGCATCGTAGACACCCGTCTCCGGGTTCCATAGCCCCGCGGCCCCCGCCTCCAGCCGCGCGATCCACTCGCCGATCTCGCCCTCGTCCTCGCCAAGCTCGTGCGCCGCGGCCTTGAGATCCCGCGCCGAGCGGAGAGCGGTGAAGGTCAGCGTCGGATCGGCCACCCGGAACGGGCTCTCGTCGGCGACGGCCTGCTCGTCCCAGCGCCGCTCGCGGGCAAACTGCACGAGCCAGATGTATCGGTCGTAATCCGCCTTTGTCGGCCGCATCCGCGCGTCGACGTGACCGGTGTCGCGCCGCGTGTAGGGTGCCACGCCCACCGGGTCGATCCCCGCCATCGCCTCGTCCCAGTCGGGCGCGTTGTCGCGTCCCGCCTCCCATGGATGGGTGATGGCCACCGCCCCGCTCTCGGCGCGGGCGTCCATGATCCAGCGGTGGTAGGCCAGAAGCTTCGGGTAGAGCGCCGCGAGCCTGCCGCGCCCGGCCTGCCGGTTGGCGCGGTAGATGCGCCATGCAACCGAGGCCGCCACCGGCGGCTGGCTGATCCCCGACGACCGAACGCGCACGCCGCCGCGTCCGAGCGCCGCCTCCGTTCCCCACACGTCCGGGCCGGGAAAATAGCCGGGGTCCGTGCGATGGAACAGGATATGCGGCACCATCCCGTTCTCCCACTGGCCGGAGAACAGCGTCTCGAGTTCCACCCAGGCCCGCCCGATGTCGAACGCCGCGAAGCCGAGCGCCGCGAAGGCCGAATCCCAGTTCCACTGGTAGGGATAGAGCCCGTCGGTCGGCACGGTGTAACCGCCCCGGTCGTTCAGTCGCAGGATGCGCCGGGCCTCCGCGTCGAGGGGTGCGGCGTCGAGATCTCTCATGTCGGTCGTCATCCCTTCACGCTTCCCGCGGTCAACCCGCGGGTCATGAACTTCTCCAGCCCGAGGAACAGCGCCATCACGGGCACCGTCGCGATCACGGCACCGGCCATCAGGTGCTGCCTGGGGATCTCGGAAGAATTGAGCGAGGCGATCCCGCGCGTCAGCGTGAACTTGGAGGGATCGTCGAGCAGCATGAACGCCAGCAGGAACTCGTTCCACGCGATCATGAAGACATACAGCGAGACGGAGGCCAGCGCCGGCAGGCTGAGCGGCAGCGTGATCTTCCAGATCACCTGCAGCCGGTTCAGCCCGTCCATCAGCCCCGCCTCCTCGATCTCCGCCGGCAGCCCCCGGAAGTAGCCCTGCAGCATGTAGAGCGCGACGGGAATCGTCGTGACCGGGTAGATCATGACGATGCCGAGGATCGAGTTCCTGAGCCCCGTCATCGAGAAGGCGATGTAGATCGGCAGCGCCAGCACGATCATCGGCACCATGTAGATCAGCAGGATGGACCTGCCCAGAGCCTTCTGCCCCCGGAACCTCAGCCGCGCCACGGCGTAGGCGCCGGGGATCGAAAACAGGAGCGTGATCAGAACCGTCAGTACCGACACGTAGAACGAGGTCCACATGTAGCGGCCGAAGTCGAAGTCGCGGAAAAGTTCCTCGTAGGAACGGAAGAGGTCCCGGCCCTGGCCGAGGTCGATCGAGAAGTCGAGCGGGTTGGCGATGAGCTCCCCCTGCGTCTTCAGAGAGGTCATCACCATCACGTAGAACGGGATCGCCACCGCCGCGGTGAAGAACACCAGCCCGAACCCCGTGAGGAACCGGATCACCGCCTCCTCCCACTCGTGCCGCGTGAGCGCGGCGCGCCCCGCATCGGCCATCATCCACGTCACCGGCCAGACGAGCGCCACTCCGAAGCCCGCCCCGGCCGCCACGTGCCCCCCGGGCCCCACCGTCTCGGCCACGTGGATCGGCGAGGCGCCGGTGTAGCTCAGAGCCACGCCAATCACCGCCGCACCCAGCGCCAGCGCCCAGCGCGCCCGGTTCTCCGGCGCCGCGAAACCCACGAGCGCGCCCACGGCAAGGCATCCCCAGAACCCCGGGCGGAAGGCCTCGCCCGTGGCGAAGGACGACAGCACGGCGACCGTGGTCGCCACGACGAAGGCCCAGAGCACGCCAAGCACCGGGCCGGTCACGTATCCGTGGCGCAGCATCTTCATGCCCACGCGCCTTCTTCTTGTTTCAAGTACGGCCGGGAGGGTGCAGGGAGGGCAGGCAGCCCTCCCTGCCGGCTGGCGCCAGCGGCGCTGCACGGTCGCCTTGTAGTCCGCAAGGGCGTCCGGGTCGTCGGGCGCGACGACGAACCGGTCCAGTTGGCCGCA
>CAZUVG010000455.1:1132-2844 GCA_964623765.1 uncultured Roseicyclus sp. | reverse complement strand
GAGCGCCACGGTTCGCAGATGCGCCTCCGCCTCGATACGGGCCTGTCGGCGCTTGCGCCCGGCACTTTCGATCGGAAAGGCGACATTGTCACGCACGTCCATGTGGGGCCACAGCGCGTAAGATTGGAAGACCACACCGACGTCGCGCGCCTCGGGCGGGACGTGAAGACCCGGCCCCGAGACGGGGTGACCGTCCAGGGTAACCTCTCCACCATCGGGGCGCTCCAATCCAGCGATGAGACGAAGCAGGGTAGATTTCCCGCATCCCGAGGGCCCGAGCACGACGAAGAACTCGCCCGAGCCGATCTCCACTGTGATGCCGTCGACGGCGGTGTGGCCGCCGAAGCTCTTGCGAAGGCTCTCGAGCGAAATGGCCAAGTCCTGATCCCTCTCGCGTGTGGTGTCCGGACCCGTCCCACGGCACATCGGACGACGGGGCACTGTCGTTTGATCGCAGCCTGCCGGCCTGAAGGCAATGATGGGTCCGGCGGCAGGGCGGACAAGACACGCATGCGACGGTCGCCGGAACCGATCATGGCATCGCGACACGACGGCCGGGCGTCCATCGATCATTCGGTGATGCAGATTTCGAAAGACGCCGGCTCCTCCAGTCGGTGGCTGGTCGAAAAAGTCATCTCACGCCGGCGCGCAGCAAGGGGCGGCCACGACATCGATGCCCGTGGGTCCGGAAATGGGCGCCTCCGCAGGCTGACATCGCACTCACGCACTTTGTCATGCGCCCAAGGAAGTCCAGAACCTGGTTCCGTCTCAGCGTCTTCCGAAGCACCGGCGGTCCTGCGCCGTCAGCGGCCCGGAACTGAAAGACAGTCTTCGCAAGATCGAGACCGACCGGGTAATGTCCGACAGGACCGTCCTTCTTTGTGGATCGTCACAGCCCCACCCGGGTACATTGATGCCGTCTGACGGCGGTCACATCGTCAAGGCCCATGCAGTCCGGCCGTCGGGTCGACGAGCACTTCCCGATTGCCGGGCGGGTCAGACGCGCGTTCCGCGAAGCCGGTTCCTGAAGACGGCTCGGAGCGAAGGGGCGCCGCAGGTCGCGGTGCCGGCCTGTTCCCTCACTGTCCCAAGGCCCCCCTGCGCAGCCATTCATGGACGAAGGCCAGCTTGCGCCGCGTGGTATCCGAAAGCACGAAGGGATGTGACAGATAGACATCCGACAGGCCCATCGAACGGTTGACGTGGTTGACGCCGGCGACCAGAGCGGCGGCGACGCGGATGAGGCGGTCGGCATCCGGCTCCGAATAGGGATCCCAGCCGGGGGCCGGCAAATCCGGCGACGAGAATCCTGCGGCGGCAACGCTGTCGGTTATGTCGGTCAGGTGCAGCAGATGCGCGGCGGTTTCGGCCCAGTCCTCGTGCGGATGCGCGGAGGCGTAGGTCGTTATGAAACGCGCGCGCCAGTCCTGCGGCGGTCCGCTGGTGTAATGACGCTGCAACGCCGCCTGATAATCCTCTCGTTCGTCGCCGAAGACGGCGCGGAACGCCTCGAGGAAATCGGTGCGCAGGCCGAGACGCCACCAGAGCATGTGCGCGATCTCGTGGCGCATGTGACCGATCATCGTGCGATAGGGCTCCTCCAGCGCCTCGCGGCGCGTGGTGCGCAGGACCTCGTCCGCCTCGGCAACGCTGATCGTCACGACGCCATCCACATGGCCCATGGCGACCGGAGTCGGACCTTCGGCCAGCAT
>CAZUVG010000455.1:0-1122 GCA_964623765.1 uncultured Roseicyclus sp. | reverse complement strand
TGTGAAAGACCGGAGGCGCGCCCGGATCTTCCGGACGGAACCAATGCCAGCGGCCGAGATTGTCGAGGACCCAGCGCTTCGCAGCCTCTGTCCGGGCCCAGTTCGGGACAGCATCGGGGATCGAGGTGTCTGGCGCCAGCGCCGTCATCGCACAGGAGCGGCAAAAGGCGCCATGCTCCGGCGCGATCCAGTTGCACCCGATGACCTCGCGGTTCGTGCAGAAGGGTGGCGCCGACACGAACGCGCGCTCCTGCGGGTCATATCCGACAGGGGTTCCGTCCGCCGTGGCGAGGTTGTCGAACCAGAGCGAGCCTGGCCCCACAGGGTTGGAGAACACGCGCATGCAGGACTAGCTCCTTGAAGGTCGCGATCGTGGATTGCCGCTGTGCTCCCGAACAGGTTCGGAGACCCTGCGGTTCCGCGTGATCGCCTGCGTCAGCGCGGCCTGTCAGCGCAGGCGTTCCAACAGCCCGCCGATGTCCGAAAGCATCCGCGAAACCGTTGCCTCGTCCAGATAGCCGGTGACCGGCACATCCCGGTTGCGCTGGAAGCGGCGGATCGCCCGGCGCGTCGCTTCGTCGAAGACGCCGTCGGCCGGTCCGGGCTCCAGCCCCAGCTGATCGAGCCGCCGTTCGACCAGAGTGCGTGTCACGAGGTTGAGCCCCAGCACAGCCTCGGCGTCGCGCGCCCGCTGCTGATCCTCGCTGCCGTCATCCTGCAAGGCCGAAATGCGCGCCTGCGCCTCGGTCGCGAAAGCGCCCTCCGGAAAGGCCCGCAGATAGGATTGATACGAAGCCACGGTGCCGGCGGCACTGGCATCCTCCCAGGCCATTCGATCACGCTCGGCCGCCTGATCGCGCTTGACTGCTTCGATTTCTGCCAGGCGTTCGGTTGCGATATCGGCAAACTGCCCGTCGGGGAAGCGTTGCAGATAGGTCCGCAGACCCGCCTCGTCGGCGCCCGAACCGGTCGCTTCCCAGGCCGCGCGATCGCGGCGCTCCTGTTCGAGACGGCGGCGTTCGGCTTCCGCCTCGAGTTCGGCCTGTCGACGCGCCGCCTGACGGTCGAGCTGCTCGATCTGCCGCGTGGTCAGATAGCCGGTCTCCGGCAGACCGGCGTCGC
>CAZUVG010000454.1:1270-2845 GCA_964623765.1 uncultured Roseicyclus sp. | reverse complement strand
GCGGGCGCTGGGCTTCTGCGCGTTCCGGGTGCTCAACATCTTCGCCTGGCGCGCGACCGATCCGCGCGAGATGCGGGCCGCTGCAGATCCGGTGGGGCCCGAGAACGATCGCGCCATCCTGCGCAGCGTGCCATGGGCCGACCGCGTCATCTGCGCCTGGGGCACGCACGGAGCGCATCTGGGCCGGGGCCTGGAGGTCGAACGTCTGCTGCGCGCGGAGGGTGCCGATCTTCACCACCTAGGGCTTTCCAAGCAAGGGCACCCGAAGCATCCGCTCTACATCGGCTACGGCGTGCAGCCGATGCCGTGGCCCGAGGATTGACCGAAGCGATCGGCTCGGCCACCGTCCGGCGCCGGAAAGTATCTGGAGAGACGCCATGTCATTCCCCGGTTTCGCCCGGCGCCGCATCGCGACGAACGGCATCGAGCTGTCCGTCCACCGTGCCGGGACCGGGCACCCCCTGATCCTGCTTCACGGCTATCCGCAGACCCACATGGCCTGGGAGAAGGTCGCGCCCGCCTTCGCCGGTGCCTTCGACGTCATCGTTCCGGACCTGCGCGGCTATGGCGAGAGCGACGCCCCGCCTGCCGGTCCGGACCATCTCGCCTATTCCAAGCGTGAAATGGCGCGGGACATCGTCGGGCTGATGGACGCGCTGGGGATCCCCCGCGCCCATGTTCTCGGGCACGACCGCGGGGCGCGGGTGGCCTACCGCATGGCGCTCGACCATCCCGGCCGCGTGGCGCGTCTCGGTATCGTGGAGATCGTGCCGACGGGCGATTTCTGGGCCGCATGGAATGCCGAACTGGCGCTGAAGGCCTACCACTGGACCTTCCTCGCGCAGCCGAGCCCGCTGCCCGAGCGCATGATCCTTGCGGACGGACCGGCGTATCTCGACTGGACGCTGTCGAGCTGGACGGCCTCGGGCGATCTCTCGCCGTTCTCGAAGGCGGCGCTTGCGTCCTACCGGGCGCAGGCGGGCGATCCCGCCCGCGTCGCCGCGATGTGCGAGGACTACCGCGCCGGGGCCACCGTCGACCGGGCGCTCGACGAAGCGGACCGGGGCAGGGGCGCGCGCATCGCCGCGCCGCTCCATTTCGCCTGGGCGGCCGAGGGGTTCCCGGCCGCCACCGGCGATCCGCTCGGGGTCTGGCGTGGCTGGGCCGAGACCGTCTCCGGCAGCGAGATCGCGGGCACGGGCCATTTCGTCATGGAGGAGGCGCCGGAGGCGGTCGTCGCGGCGTTCATGCCGCATTTCTCGGACTGAAGCGGTCGCGGGCGATGCCCCGGCGTCAGCCCTGTTGCGCCTCGCTCGTGGCGCGCAGTTCGACCAGGGCCGGGTCGAGGCCCTGAGCCCCGGCGACACGCAGGACCGTCTCGCCGTCGAGCATGATCGCCGCGCCGCTCCCGTCGGGAAGGTCCATGACGGCGACCCGTGGCTCCGGTGTTTCCGCGGGGTCGTAGAGCAGTTCGATCCTGTCCTTGGCAGGGTCGAAATCGGTGACGACACCAGCCGCGCCGGCGTCTTCGACGGCTTCGCCGGCGAGGAAGCTGTCGCTGCCAGCGCCGCCGCC
>CAZUVG010000454.1:0-1260 GCA_964623765.1 uncultured Roseicyclus sp. | reverse complement strand
CTCGCAGGGTCGAAATCGGTGACGTGGCCAGCCGCGTCGGCGTCCACGGCTTCGCCCGCCAGGAAGCTGTCGCCGCCGCCGCCGCCGCCGAGCGTGACCTGCATCTCGGCACTGCCCGCGGGCGAGTCGTCCTCACCACCGCCGTCGGAGGCATCGACGGACGGCGGCGCCATGACCACCTCGACGTGTTCGGCGGTCATCGCGCCCGCGCCGTGGACAAGCACGACCGGCACGCCGTCCGCCTCGACGACGGCCGTGCCGGACGTGGAATGCTCATCGACCGTTATCTGGGGCGCTTCGTCCTCGGTGCCATCGAAGTCGAGGATCAGGCGATCGGTTTCCGGCTGGAAACCGCTCACCACCGGCAGGTCCGGCCCCGCGCCGAAGGGGGCCGTTTCCACGACGTCGTAGACCTCCGCCGGCTGCCCCAGCGGGTTCGGCGCATCCTGTCCAGCGGCCTCGCTCGGGGAGGTGGCCGGGTCGGCCGACTTCTCGTGGGCTGGGATTCGGTTATCCGCCCCCCAGTCCTCCATGTCCGCCGCGAAAAGCGTCGCAGCGAGGCTGCCGGCCGCGCGGGTCGGCCTGTCGTCGCCGTACTTTGCGAGAAGGTCGCCACCCGCCCGTGCACCCGCGTCATCGTTCGCGGGCCGTTCGTCGGACTGCGCGTCGCGCGGATCCTCGTCGTCGTCCGTCCACTCGCCAACGCCCGCCACGAGGCCACCGACGACCGCGCCCATGAGTAGCAGTCCGAGCAATCCACCAGCGGCCAGCATGTGCGCTTCCCTCTCGTGTGAGGCGTCGTCCAACATCCCCGCGCAGGGTGTGCAGGGGTTTCCATGCCTTCTGACGATGCTCACCGGGGAGGGCGGCCTGCGGAGGTCGAGGCCGGGAGCCGTGCCGGGTAGCCGGAAACTGGCGGGGAAATGTTGACCGATCCTGAAGCCGCCTGTGCACCAAGCTTTGCATTCGCGCAAAATCCCGTGGGCTTGCCGGGAGAACCGGGGGGCTTTTCAATCGCTTCGCGATGGGCTAAGCGCCGCCATCCGCGCGGCTGCCGCGCAACCCGCTCCATGGGCCTGGCTGGACGACATCCCGGCTTGTGCCATTACCACAGAGAAGGAGACCCCGATGTCGATCACGGCCGAAGAAAAGCAGCAGGTTCTGAAGGATTACGCGACGAAGGAGGGCGACACGGGTTCGCCCGAGGTCCAGGTCGCGATCCTGACCAAGCGCATCGCGACGCTGACCGAGCACTTCAAG
>CAZUVG010000453.1:0-2846 GCA_964623765.1 uncultured Roseicyclus sp. | reverse complement strand
GAGGACGGCGACGCCCCGCCCGTCGACCTCGCGGCCGAGTGTCGCAACGGCGCCTTCGTGCGCGAGAACCGCCAGTGGATCAATGCGTGCACAGACCTCTCGGACGGCGGGCTTGCGCTCGCGGCCTTCGAGATGGCCGTGGCGGGCGGCGTCGGCATCACGCTCGATGCCTCCGACACCGCCACGCTTTTCGGCGAGGACCAGGGTCGCTACCTGGTCGCCACGAGCTTCGACAAGGCGGAGGCGCTGATGGTCGCGGCCGGACAGGCGGGCGTCACGCTCGCGACCGTGGGCAAGGTGGGCGGCGACCAGGTCCGCATCGGAGCCTCCGCCGCGCCGCTGGAGGAATTGCGGGAGATCTGGGCGGGGGCCTTCGCCGGGCACTTCGGCTGAAGGCCGGTGCGATGCGGGCCGGCGCTTGTCCGCCGTTCAGTGGGTGCCCGGCCGACTTGCGCCGGCGGGCCATGGTCTCTACATTTTTCCAAGCGAAGAAGTCAGGAAAGCGACCATGCCCATCACCGCGACCGAGATCGAGCGCATGATCCGCGAGAGTTTCCCCGAGGCGGAGATCACCGTGGAGGGCGACGACGGCGCCCACTTCGCGGCGCAGGTCGTCGACGAGAGCTTCCGCGGCATGAACCGCGTGCAGCAGCAACGCGCGGTCTATGCCGCGCTCAGGGGCAAGATGGACGGCTCCGACGGCGAACTCCACGCGCTGGCGCTGACGACGCGCGCCCCGGGATGAGCCTCGCGGCCCGGATCACGCCGGCCCCGGTCCTGCTGACGATGGCAGGGAAGACGCGGACCATGCGCCAACACCCCGGAGCGCAGCCGAGGCACAGCCCGGGCAGGACGGTTCGGATCGCCCTTCTCGGCGGTGGCGACGAGAACGCGAAACATCGGCTGGCCGCGCAGGCCGCAAGACCATGTAAATGCCATGGCCTTGCGCGTTTGCCGCAGCGACCGCGAAGCCAAAGACCGGAGGCATCATGTCACCGAGCGTCATCGCGCTATTGCTCATCTCGCCCTTCGTGGCGGCGTTCCTCTACGCCGGCTGGCACGAATGGCGCCGCTACCGCGCGGAGGGTCCGGTGGAGGACTGGCGCGAAAAGTTCGACATAGACGAGGATGCGCCGGGCTACGAGCCGCCGCCCGAAACAGACACGGACGAGACAGCAGAGGGTCCTGAGACGATGGAAGACACGAAGACACGGATCGAAGACACGGTGACGTCGAACGACGTGGTGCTCTTCATGAAAGGCACGAAGGCGATGCCCCAGTGCGGCTTCTCCAGCCGTGTGGCGGGGGTGCTGAACTACATGGGCGTGGAGTTCCACGACGTGAACGTGCTGGCCGACGAGGACATCCGGCAGGGCATCAAGGACTATTCCGACTGGCCGACGATCCCGCAGCTCTACGTCAAGGGCGAGTTCGTGGGCGGCTGCGACATCATCACCGAGATGACGCTGTCGGGCGAACTCGACCAGCTCTTCGACCAGAATGGCGTCGGCTACGACAAGGACGCCGCCGAGAAGATCCGCGAAGCCAACGCCTGAGCGGCGTGGCGGCCGACAGGCCGGGCGGGGCTCACCCCGCCCGGTCCTCGGCCACCTCGGCCATCGCTTCGGCCCGCGCGGCGAGATCGGCCAGCCGCTGCAGGGTGCCGGGGTCGGCAGCGCCCTCGGCAGCCTTCCCCTCCTGCTCGGCCAGCCGCGCCTCGGCGGCGCGGGCGCGCTCCTCCCACGAGGCGGTGCGGTCGGCGAGCATCAGGCCCGCCATCAGCAGCATCCGGCTCTCGGGCACGCGCCCGATCTGCTCGACCAGGGCGCTCGCCTCCTGGTCGAGCATGGTCGCGGCCGTCCGCAGGAACGGCTCCTCGCCGTCCTGGCAGGCGACGGTGAAGTCGCGGCCGCCAATGGTCACGGTCACGTCAGGCATGGGGCTGCTCCCTCACGAGCGGTTCGAGCGCGGCGATGATCTCGTCGAGCTCGGCGCGGTCTGCGTCGCGGGCGGATTGCAGGCGCTCCGCCTCCGCCTCGAGCTCGGCGACGCGGGTGGCGAGCGCGTCCTTCTTTTCCTTCAGCGCGGCGACACGCTCGCGCAGCTGCGAATTGGCGGTTGTCTCGGCCTCGAGCGCCTCGCGCAGACCGTCGAGCTCGGCCCGCAGCGCGGCCTCCCCCGCCTCGACCGATCCCTTCGCCTCGGCGAGCTCGGTCTCGGCCTCCTCGGCCCGCGAGAGTGCCCGGTCGCGCTCGGCCTCGGCTGCCGCCAGTGCCTCGGCCAGTGCGGGATCGGGGCCGGGCTGTGCGGGCGGCCCCGCCAGCGCGGCGCCCAGCCGGTCCATCGCCGCGGCGAGGCGCCGCTCGATCTCTGCCATGTCGGTCGTGCTGGCCATGCTCGCCCTCCTCGCCCGTCTGCGCCGCCCGTCCGCCCGTGCGTACACGCCCGTGCGAAGACCGGCGGCGGCCCGGGGGCGGTGCTCCGCGAATCGCCCGCCCCTCGCGCTCGCGTCCATCCTAGCGCCTCTCGCCGGGGAATGCGCCCCCTGCCCCGTCAGCCGCTTACCCCGGCTTCTTCATGCGCTGCGCGAAGCCGCCCGCTTCCCTCGGCTCCGTCGCCCCGACCCTTGGCTTGACGGGACCCGCCCCGCTGCTACACCGCGCCCGGACAGCCAAGCGGCCGCGTGCAGGGGCCGGAGCAGGACAGGGCCGCGCGCGCCGCCGGCCGAGCACGAGAGGACCGTCAACGTGGACATCGCGACCCTCCAGCAGACCCACCCCGACCACTGGCAGAAGGCCGCCGCCCTGCGCGTGCTGGCGCTCGACGCGGTGGCGCACGCCAGGTCG
>CAZUVG010000452.1:0-2849 GCA_964623765.1 uncultured Roseicyclus sp. | reverse complement strand
GACGACCTGATCGGGGTCGTGCAGGGCTTCGATGCCTGCGCCATCGCCTGGCGCCCCTTCGTCGACAGCGGTCACAAGACATGGCCCGGCGGCAACGTGCTGGAAAACTTCACCCGCTGCGACCGGAAACCGATCTGGGCCAGCGCCTTTCACAAGGCGCTGTTCCGCCCCGCGAAATTCCAGACCATGACGGTGCATATGCCCAAGCACCCCAAGCGCCCCGACGCCACCCAGTGCAACACGCTGGGCGAAGCGATCGACACCACCGCTCTTTACACCATGGCCCATGAACGCCATCGCGGCATGGACCGGGCAAAACTGACATGGGACGGGGCCTGCCTCAACCACTACACGATCAAGTCCGAGGATCTCTTCCTGCTCAAGAACGACCGCGGCGACGGCGCCGACCGCGGCGGCACCAAGCGCTACCTCAACTCCACCTTCCACCGGCGCTACAACACCAACCGGGCCGAAGACACCTCCATCCTGCGCCACCTGCCCGAATTGACGCAGCGGTTGGCCGACCTGCGCGCCGATCCGCTGCTGGCCACGCTGGAACGCGCCGCCACCCTGTGGTGGGACAACCGCCGCGCCCGCGTCCTGACGCCGGATCGCATCGCCGAATGGACGCTGCCCAGCCAAGAGGACACCGCCGCATGACCAGCCGCCACGGCGACAAGGTCGTCCTGTCCTGCATGCGCAACGAGGGCATGTTCCTTCTCGAATGGGTCGCCTATTACCGGGCGATCGGCTTCGACAAGGCGGTGATCGTCACCAACAACTGCACCGACGGCACCGACCTGATGCTCGACCGGTTGCAGGAATTGGGGCATGTCCGCCACCTGCGCAACGACTGGCGCCGGCCCGGTCGACCGCAGATGGAGTCCTTGCGTATCGCGCGCGAGGAGGTGGACGACCTTCTCAAGGCCGAATGGTGCCTGCATGTCGACAGCGACGAGTTTCTCGATATCACCTGCGGCGCGGGCCATGTCGATGACCTGCTTGACCTGATGCCGCCGACCGACGCCATCGCCATAGCGTGGCGGCTTTTCGGCAATAACGGGCACGCGGTCTGGCCCGGCGGGCTGGTCACGGAAAACTTCACCCGGGCCCGCGCGATGCCGGCGTGGAATTCCTGCCTGCACAAGTCGCTGTTCAAGGCGCGCAAGTTCTCCGCCATCTCGATCCACATGCCAAAGCACCCGACCCAGCCGAAAGTGCGCCAGCACAACACGCGCGGCACCGCGATCACCACGGATTCGCTGTTCAAGCCCGCCCATGAACGCCACCGCAAGATGGACCGCGCGGAACTGACCTGGGACAACGCCCAGATCAACCACTACGCGATCCGCTCCGACGATACCTTCCTGATGAAGAACGACCGTGGCGCGGCGAACACGCGGGGCCTTGGCAAGTATTTCAAGGGCTCGATCTTCTACCACCGCTGCAACCGCAACGATGTCGAGGATCGCTCGATCCTGCGCATGCTGCCGCGCCTGCGCGAAGAACTGGCCGCCCTGCGCGAGGACCCGATCCTCTACCACCTTGAACAGGCCACGCTGCACTGGTTCCATGACCGCCGCGAGCGCATCCTGACGCCTGAAAGGATCGCCGAATGGACCGCCCCGCCACTGGACGAGGGCGCGGCAGAGGCGGCAGAGTGATCGCAGGTCGCAATTTGTGATCACAAAAATATCCATTCCGAAAATCTGCATCTGGAATCCGGCCGGTTTTTCCACCTCGCTCGAATTTTGGTTGACCTGACGGGGCCGGGCCCGCATTCCCTAGGGAAACGGCCCCGAATTCACGACCCAAGGAGACCCGAAATGGCAAGCTACGACGTGATCATCATCGGCAGCGGCCCCGGCGGCTATGTCTGCGCCATCCGCTGCGCGCAGCTTGGCCTCAAGACCGCCTGTGTCGAGGGGCGCGAGACTCTCGGCGGCACCTGCCTCAATATCGGCTGCATCCCCTCCAAGGCGCTTCTGCATGCAACCCACCAGTTGCACGAGGCCGAACACAACTTCGCCAAGATGGGCCTCAAGGGCAAATCGCCCTCCGTCGACTGGAAGCAGATGCTCGCCTACAAGGACGACGTGATCGGCCAGAACACCAAGGGCATCGAGTTCCTGTTCAAGAAGAACAAGATCGACTGGCTCAAGGGCTGGGGCACGATTCCGGAACCCGGCAAGGTCGAGGTCGCGGGCGAGGTGCACGAGGCCGGGAACATCGTCATTGCCACCGGCTCCGAACCCAGCTCGCTGCCCGGCGTCGAGATCGACGAGAAGATCGTCGTCACCTCCACCGGCGCGCTGGAATTGCCGAAAGTGCCGAAAAAGATGGTGGTGATCGGCGGCGGCGTGATCGGGCTGGAAATGGGGTCGGTCTATGCACGTCTCGGCACGGAGGTCACGGTGATCGAGTTCCTCGACGCCATCACCCCCGGCATGGATGCCGAGGTGGCCAAGACGTTCCAGAAGATCCTGAAAAAGCAGGGGATCAATTTCATCATGGGCGCCGCCGTGCAATCGGTGGAAACGCTCAAGACCAAGGCCAAGGTCAACTACACCCTGCGCAAGGACGACAGCGAACACCAGGTCGATGCCGATGTGGTGCTGGTCGCGACAGGGCGCAAACCCTATACGGACGGGCTGGGGCTCGATGCGCTCGGGGTCGGGATCGCCAAGCGCGGCCAGATCGAGGTCGACGATCAGTGGGCGACAAACGTCAAGGGCCTCTACGCCATCGGCGACGCGATCACCGGCCCGATGCTGGCCCACAAGGCCGAGGACGAGGGCATGGCCGTGGCCGAGGTTCTGGCCGGCAAGCATGGCCACGTCAATTACGGC
>CAZUVG010000451.1:0-2851 GCA_964623765.1 uncultured Roseicyclus sp. | reverse complement strand
GCGTGCGGACCATGCCATTGGTCTCCAGCGCCTCGAGCAGGATGCCGATCTGGGCGGAGCCTGCACCGAAGGCGATGGACAGCGCGCCGGTGCGCCCGTCGACGGACGCGCTCCCGAGGTTCGGGGCCGTCGGCGGACCGCTGGAGTTGAGGGCGTTCGTCCCGAAGACCGCGTCGTCGCCGCCGACCCCGAGCGAGGTGGACAACTCCTGCCGCACCGTGCGCTGCATCTCGGCGAAGCGGACCTGCAGGAGCACCTGCTGCGAGCCGCCCACGCTCATCACGTTGGTCACGCCGCCCGGCGCGTAGCGTTCGGCGAGCTGCATCGCGCGGTCGACGACCTCGCCCGAGCCCACCGTGCCGGACAGCACGATGCCGTCGTTGGCCGTGCGGACTTCCACCGGCTCGCCGGGAAGGATCTCGCGCAGGCGTTCGCGCAGTTCGGCCACGTCCGGGACCACCTGGATCTCGACATTGGCGATCAGGTTGCCCTCCGCGGAGAGCAGCGTCATCGTCGTCCGCCCGGGCGCGCGCCCGAGAATGTAGATGGAGCGTTCCGACAGCGTCGCGATGTCGGCAATGGCCGGGTTGGCCACGGAAAGCTCGGCGAAAAGCACGTCGCTTTCCACCACCACGGCCCGGTTCATGGGAACCCGCAGCGTGGCGGATGTCTGCCCCTCGAGCACGCGCAGCGTCTGGGCGTTGCCGGGGGTCGGGTTCGATACGGCCGCTGTCAGGCCGATGGCCATCGCGGCCAGGACTCTCGTCAAGCGCATCTTGATCCTGCCTCTTGCCTCTGGTCGGGCGTTGTCCGGATGGCCGCCCATTTTTTTCTACTGTGCCCCACGCGGCCTTTTTACGCAAGAATCCGCAATTTGCGAGACATTCTTTATGTGGCCGATCAACCACGTTCGCTTTTTTATCCACAGGTTGCGCATTTGCATCTGGCTGTGGATAGATGCTCAAGAAAAGGCCCCGCCGCGGTCGTTGCCGGGCGGGGTGTTTTCCACATGTCGCGGTTGCCTCGCGGGCAGCGCTTGTCAATTGGTGCAGGGGACCTGCGTCACCACCACCTCGCCGCCGCGGCGGGCACGGACGGTGCAGATCTCGGGTCCGACGCTCTGCACGACTTCCTCGGCACCGAGCAGTTCGTTCGTGGAGATCTCCACCTCGTCCGAGATCGTCTCGTCGCCCACGCCCACAAGCGCCAGCGTAAGCGAGCCGCTGGCCTGCGCCTGCGTCAGCGCCGCGATGTCGGCGGGGCCGGCCATGACCGTGATCGTGCGCGCGATGGTGGGGTTGTTGCGATTCTCGTCGGCGATCTGGTCGATGGCGATTATCTGCACGTTCGACCTGATCAGGCGGGTCACGCGGTCGCCCTCGCGCCCGTTCCCCGTCCAGTAGACGTCGACGCGGTCGCCGGGGCGAAGGAAGCCCGACACGCCCGAAGTCACGTCGACGCGCAGCGCCAGCGCGCGCATACCGTCCTGAAGCCGCGAGGCCACGCCCGCGTCCTCGCCGGGCGCCGTCACCTTGGAGACGAGAACGGGTTCGTTGGCCTCCATGGTGCGCAGCACGACGCGCGGTTCCTCGGCCTCCGGCGGGAACAGGTCCTCGACGCTGTTGAAGCTGCCCAGCGGCACGTGGTCTGCGGGCCAGCGTATGGCCTGCACGTCGCCCTCGCGCAGCGGTTCGCCGTAGCGGACCTGCCGGGTGACCACGAAAACGTCCGTCGTGGGCACTATGGCCTCGCGCTGTTGTGCCAGCGCGGACTGGTACTGGTCGAAACGATCCTTGGCCACGGAGACCGCGAAGGCGGCCAGTCCGACGCCGACAATCAGGACCAGGACGAAGATGATACGCATGTCGGCATCCTCTGGTTGCTCTTGCCTGCCGCGGCAGGCGGCTTGCTCTTCCGCCGCGCCGGTCTCGTCGCCGGCACGGTTTCCATATCGGCAACGTTTCGCCCAGGAATCTGGCGAAATTTGGGTCGCGCTTCGGAAAAGCCTCGGCGGCTTCCGGGTGGCGCGACGGCCGGGGCCGGCAAAGCCGGCCCCGGCGCAGGACCGGGGCGGTCGTCCGTTGTCCCGGGTCCGATGTCAGTTCCCTGCCGTGATCTGGTTGGCGTCGTCGAAGGGGTTCTGCAGCGGATCGGTGTCGGTGAGCGTGTTGGAGATGTTGCCCGACAGGTTCTCGATCCCCCCCGAGACGACCCCGATCACGGCCAGGCCGAGGCCGACGATGGCTGCGGTCAGCACGACCCAGTCGACGGTGACCGCCCCGGATTCCCCGGAGGCAAAGGACTTGATGCGTTCAAAGGTCATTGGAAACTCCTGCTGCTATGTGGCGTGTCGCGGGGCCCGTGGAGCGGCTGGCCGGACCGGCCGGTCCGCAGGGCCGGGCGCGTTCTGCGCCGGCGCGCTGGGCGCAGGGGACATCGTCTCCGTGCGCACGGCAGGAATGTGTCTGAGCGGGGACCGCGCGGGTCCCTTAGCGTCGGATTTTATGGGCTGGAATCGTCACGGGCCAAAGGGGTGCTGCCGCCGCTCCCGCGATCCGGGAACGGGGCGCCCGCACGCGTTCGACCCTGCCCTGCGGGCCTCAGTCGAACGAGGTCTGCACAATGTCGGTGGTGGTGAGGAAGGTGTTGACGTCGGTGGCCGCTTCCTCGACCCCGCCGATGACGACGGCGGTCGCGGCGAAGCCGAGGCCCACGATGGAGGCGGTCAGCACGACCCAGTCGACGGTGACGGCGCCGTTCTCGGACGTGGCAAAGTCCTGCATCGTCTTCATTTTCGCACCCTCCTTCGGCGCTTTCGAGCAACGCAGCCAGGTGACCCTCTGTGACCCTT
>CAZUVG010000450.1:0-2867 GCA_964623765.1 uncultured Roseicyclus sp. | reverse complement strand
CGACGATGTCGCGGACGGTCAGGAAATAGGGCTCGTAGCCCAGCTTCGCGATCAGTTTCAGTTCGTGGTCGAGCTGTCTTTGCGCACGTTCGGGCACACCCTGCGGGTAGCGCCATTCGAGTCCCTCGCGCGCGAGCCGGCTCAGCCGTTCCGCCGCGCTCTCGCCGTCCGCGATCTCGGACGGGTACTCGTAGCGCAGCGAGCGGATATCGAACTGCAGCCGCGCGGCGACCTCCACCGTGCGATCCACGGCGTCCTCGTGATCCGCGAAGATGCGCCGCATCTCCGCCTCGCTCCTGAGCCGCTGCTCGGCGTTGGCCTGCGCCGCGGTGCCGAGGTCCTCGACCCGCAGCCCCTCGCGGATACAGGTGAGGATGTCGGTGAGCCTGCGGCGCGATCCATGGTGCATCAGCGGCCGGGCGGAGGCGACGGTGGAGAGGCCCAGTCCCTCCACGACAGTCTCTGCACGGCGGAATCGGGTCTGATCCTGCCCGTCGTAGCGGGGCGCCATGAGGAGGCTCGTCTGCGGCCCGAGACGGCGCGACAGGCGTTCCGCCGCACGGCGCCACGCCTTCGTCGCGCGGTCGGGGGCGTGGAGGAGCAACTCCAGCCCCCGAGCATGGGCCAGAAGGTCGTCGAGATGCAGGATGCAATTTCCCTTCTCCGCGCGCAGCCGCCCCACGGACAGCACGCGGCAGAGACTGCCCCAGCCCTGCCGGTCGCGGGGCAGCGCGGTGACCTGCAGCCCCTCGGTCAGGTGCAGGCAGGCGGCGGGCAGGAGCCGCGGCACGTGGTCGAGCCTGAGCCCCGGCGGGTCGGGCAGATGCGCGGGCTTCGGCGGGCCGATGGGGTCCTTCATGGCCTCCTCCCGGTCGGCGATCTCCTCGGCGATGCGCTTCAGCTCCGACCAGGCGCGGACCACCCCCGCGACCGAGTTCACGTCGGCGATGGCGATGGCCTCGATCCCCAGCAGCGACGCACGGCGCACGTATTCCTCCGGATGCGAGCCGCCGGTGAGGAAGGTGAAGTTCGACGTGATGGAGAGTTCCGCGAATCCCATGGGGCAGGATTATATTCACGTTTTGTTCCATTTTGGAGTCGCACGCTTCCGGTTACGTGCCATCTCCCGGGTATTGCCATCGTCTCGCCACCATTTTCGGGAAAACAGCGGGCCATGTCACGGAACACCGCCACCCAACCCGCACCGCATCCCTTCCACACCTTCGGTCTCTGGGCGGTCCTCGCCGGTGCGCTGGGCCTTCTCGCCGTCTTCGTGCACATCGTATACCCGAGCCTTCAGCCCGCCCCGTCCGTGGGCAGCCAGATCGGCGAAATCGCCGGGGATATCGGGCGGTCCGCCTGGTACAGCTTCCGCGGGCTGGAGAACCCCCTCACCGTCGAGGAGGCGCCGGACTACTGGATGTATCTCGCCATCGTCGGTCCCGCCCTCGGCGCCGTGGCGCTGATCCTGTCGCTCATCTCGCGCCTGCGCGGCGAAAACTGGCATTATCCGGCCTATGGCGCCGGGCTGGGCATCGCGGCCGTCACGCTCCAGTTCATCTGGCTCGTGGCCGCATTGATCGCGGGCGTCCTGCTGCTGGTCGCGATCATCGAGAACTTCGGGGACATCTTCGGCGGCCTAGGTTCGTGATCGAGCCGCTCAGACCAGGCCGAACTCGCGCAGGACCGCCTCGTAGATCGGCCGCTTGAAGGCGACGATGGCCTCCAGCATCTCCGGCCCGGTCATCCAGCGCCAGTCGGAGAACTCCACGTCCATGTGGTTCAGGTCGATCACGTCCTCGGGCGCGGTCAGTTCCATCAGGAACCACATCTGCTTCTGACCGCGGAACCGACCCTTCCAGCGGGTCGGGACCACCTCGTGCGGCAGGTCGTAGTAATGCCAGTTGCGCGCCTGATCGCGCAGGATGACATGCGCCGTCTCGACTCCAGTCTCCTCCAGCAGCTCCCGGTAGGCGGCGGCGAGAACGTCCTCGCCTTCGTCGACGCCGCCCTGCGGCATCTGCCAGGCCGGCGTCTCCATCTCGGCGCGCTGCCCTGCGAAGACGCGGCCCCGCCCGTCCGTCAGGACAACGCCCACGCAGGGGCGGTAGGGCAGGGCCGCGATTTCCTCGGGTGTCATCCGCCTATTGCGCGTTGGGTCCCAGCGCGCCGAGGCCGGTGAGGATGTCGATGGCGTAGGCCAGCTGGTAATCCTCGTTCCTGAGCCGCGCGGTCGCCTCGGCGATCGCCTGCTCCTCCTCCAGCTGGCGCACTTCGTCCTCGCTCAAAGTGGAGTTCTGGAGCGCGCCGCGCAGCGACGCCTCGTTGCGGCGGAAGGGGTTCTCGCCCTCCTCCTCTGAGACTTCGACCGGGTCGCGCTGCTCCACCAGGATGTCGGGCGCCACGCCCAGTGCCTGGATCGAGCGGCCCGACGGCGTGTAGTAGAGAGAGGTTGTCAGCCGCATCGCGCCGTTGCCCGGCAGCGGCATGACCGACTGCACGGACCCCTTGCCGAAGGTATTGGTTCCCACGACCACCGCGCGGCGGTGATCCTGCAGCGCACCAGCCACGATCTCCGAAGCAGAGGCCGAGCCACTGTTGACGAGAACCACCATCGGCAACCCGTCGATCAGGTCGCCCGCCGTCGCATTGTAGCGCTCGCCGTCCTGCGGCTCCCGCCCGCGGGTCGAGACGATCTCGCCCTGGTCGAGGAAGGCGTCGGAGACGCGGATCGCCTCGCTCAGAAGACCGCCCGCGTTGTTGCGCAGGTCGATGACGACGCCGTTGAGGTTCTCGATCCCGCCGACTTCCTCGATCATCTCCTCCAGCCCCTCGGTGAGGTTCGGATAGGTCTGGTCGTTGAAGGT
>CAZUVG010000449.1:0-2869 GCA_964623765.1 uncultured Roseicyclus sp. | reverse complement strand
CACCACGCGGTGGGTGCCGCCCACGACAATCTGCGGGGTGTAGACCATCCGCTCCCCCGCCGCCGCGGCATAGGCGCGCTGGCGGGCGGTGTGTTCGGGCCGGGCGAAACTGTCCTTCCAGCCGATGTAATCCCAGTAATCGACATGGAGCGCGAGCGCGATCACGTCGTCGCGGTCGGCGAGATCGGCCAGCAGCCGGTCGGCCGGCGGGCACGACGAGCAGCCCTGCGAGGTGAAGAGCTCCACCACCACCGGTGCGTCCTCGCCGTCTTGCGCGACCGCGACGCCGGCCAGCATGGCGAGCCCCGTGGCCGCCGCAGCCACGACCCCCGCGACGATACTGCCCCTTCCCGTGATCTGCATGACTGCCCGATGCTGCTGCTGTTCCACCCGTTGCTTCTATCGCCGGCCCCATGCCGCGACCAATCAAGGAATTGCGATAGGCTGTTGAAGGGGTTCGGCGGTGCGCCCGCCAGACCACGCCGCGAGGGGCCTTGAACTTACGGTGCACCACGGTATACAAAATCGCCGCAGGCGCCGTTTCTCCCTTGCCGGCAAGCCGCCGAAGGATCAGATGCGGCGCGACACCATTCGCCCCGCAGCCAGTCGCCACATCGCCAGGAGGCAGACATGCCGATCAACGTCGGACAGGACACCGCAAAGACGCGCCGCACCCTTCAGGCCGGCGGCGCGAGCTATGCCTACTATTCCATCCCCGCCGCCGAGGAGGCCGGCCTGGGCACCTTCTCGCGCCTGCCCGCGGCGCTGAAGGTGGTGCTCGAGAACATGCTCCGCTTCGAGGACGGGGGCCGCACCGTCTCGGTCGACGACATCAAGGCGTTCTCCGACTGGGCTGACAAGGGCGGCAGGAACCCCATCGAGATCGCCTATCGCCCCGCCCGCGTGCTGATGCAGGACTTCACCGGCGTTCCGGCCGTGGTCGACCTCGCCGCGATGCGTGACGGGATCGTGGCGCTTGGCGGGGATGCCACGAAGATCAACCCGCTCAACCCCGTCGACCTCGTGATCGACCACTCGGTGATGATCGACGAGTTCGGCAACGCGCGCGCCTTCCAGATGAATGTCGACCGCGAATACGAGCGCAACATCGAGCGCTACACCTTCCTCAAGTGGGGGCAGAAGGCGTTCGACAATTTCCGCGTCGTCCCGCCCGGCACCGGCATCTGCCACCAGGTGAACCTCGAATACCTCGCCAAGACCGTCTGGTCGGACAAGGACCAGACCGGAGAAGAGGTCGCCTACCCCGACACGCTCGTGGGCACCGACAGCCACACCACCATGGTCAACGGCGCCGCCGTGCTCGGCTGGGGCGTCGGCGGCATCGAGGCCGAGGCGGCCATGCTCGGCCAGCCGATCTCGATGCTCATCCCCGAGGTGGTGGGCTTCAAGCTGACCGGCGCGATGACCGAGGGCACGACCGCCACCGACCTGGTGCTCAAGGTCGTGCAGATGCTGCGCGAGAAGGGCGTCGTGGGCAAGTTCGTGGAGTTCTACGGCGACGGGCTCGACCACCTGCCGCTCGCGGACCGTGCGACCATCGGCAACATGGCCCCCGAATACGGCGCGACCTGCGGCTTCTTCCCCGTCGACGACGAGACGCTGCAATATCTGCGCGACACGGGCCGTGATGAAGACCGCGTCCAGCTCGTCGAGGCCTATGCGAAGGCGCAGGGTTACTGGCGCGCCGACATGGACGATCCGGTCTTCACCGACACGCTGCACCTCGATCTCGGCGACGTGCTGCCCTCACTGGCCGGACCGAAGCGCCCGCAGGACCGCGTTCTGCTTTCGGACGCCGCGCCGGCCTTCGCCGAAGCCGTGAAACAGATCCGTTTCGCCACCGCGCCGTCGGCAAGCACCGAAGCCAAGGCGCGCATGGATGCCGAGGGCGGCGCACAGCCCGATCCCTTCCCGTATTTCAAGGTCGCTGATACCGATTACGAGATTCATGACGGCTCCGTGGTCATCGCGGCCATCACCTCCTGCACCAACACGTCGAACCCCAGCGTCATGCTCGCCGCGGGCCTCATTGCCCGAAATGCCCGCGCCAAGGGCCTGAAGGTGAAGCCCTGGGTGAAGACCTCGCTTGCTCCGGGTTCGCAGGTGGTCACGGACTATCTCTTGAAAGCCGGTCTGCAGGACGATCTCGACGCCATGGGCTTCAACCTGGTGGGTTATGGCTGCACCACCTGCATCGGCAATTCAGGACCGCTCCCGGCCAACATCTCCAGTGCGATCAATGAGAATGACCTTATCGCCGCCTCTGTCTTGTCAGGCAACCGGAACTTTGAGGGTCGCGTGAGCCAGGATGTGCGCGCCAATTATCTCGCCTCGCCGCCGCTGGTCGTCGCCTACGCCATTGCGGGCGACATGCATGTGGACATCACCAAAGAACCGCTGGGACAGGACCAGGATGGCAATGATGTCTTCTTGGCCGACATCTGGCCGTCGAATGACGAGATCAAGTCGGTCATGCGCGAGGCGGTCACGCCGGACATGTTCAGGACCCGCTACGCCGACGTCTTCAAGGGCGACGAGCACTGGCAGGGCATCAGCGTGTCCGACGCGCAGACCTATGCCTGGCCGGCGGAGTCCACCTATGTCCAGAACCCGCCCTATTTCGAGGGCATGGACATGATCGCCGCGCCGCGCGGCGATATCGCGAATGCCCGGGTCATGGGCCTGTTCGCGGACTCCATCACGACCGACCACATCTCACCGGCCGGATCGATCAAGCCTGACAGCCCCGCAGGCAGGTATCTGCGCGAGAAAGAGGTGCCCGTGCTGGAGTTCAACTCCTACGGCTCACGCAGAGGCAATCATGAGGTCATGATGCGCGGCACCTTCG
>CAZUVG010000448.1:0-2870 GCA_964623765.1 uncultured Roseicyclus sp. | reverse complement strand
GGCGGCGCGCGCAGTGCGTAGGGCCCCGCGAACTCGGGCCACGGCACCACGTCGGCGACGAAGGCGCGCAGCGTGTCGTTCGACACCGTCGCCACGGCGATCCCCTCGACCCGCCAGTCACCAGGGCTGCCGGACAGGACCGGCGCCCCCGAGAAGCCCGAGACAACGCGGCAGTCGCTGCCGAGCAGCCCCGGCCCCAGCGCCCCCAAGGTGCATCCCGGATGACCGCGCAGAAGGTCGTCCTCCTGGCCGTTGACGAAACCGTAGATCGCCACGAGCTTCGGCTGCCCGCCCTCGGCGACGGGGATGGGCTCGGCGACGTCCGGCGGCACGGACTGCGCGAGCCGCAGAAGCGCGAGATCGGCGTGGGCATTGCGTGCCGTGAGGCGCCCGCGCTCGTGCTCGGCGTGGAGGGCCACCGCGCGCACCGTGACGCGAAAGGCCGGCGGATCGAGGTTGGGCCGGAAGACGAGCTGCATCGCCCGCTCTCCCGAAACGGGCCCGCGCGCGCAATGTCCCGCGGTCAGGGCGACATCGGGCGCGATCAGCACGGCCGAGCAGCCGCCCTCGTCGCGGTGCGCGCCGCGAAGCCGCGCGACGGCCGCGAGGCTTGCTTCCGCCGAGCGCGGCGCGAGACCGGGCAGGGCGCCGCGGTCGGCCAGCGCGGGCGTTGCCGCTGCCAGCGCGGCTGCAAGAGCGAGGATCCTGATCATCGGGCGCAACACTAGCCGCGCGCGGGAATGCGGTCGAGACGGGACCGGCGGGCGCTTGGGTCAATTCGGCGCGGGCTGCCCATTTCCCGCTTGCGCCGCGCCGCGCCTGCGCCCATGTCGCCGCCAGCACGGGTGCGCGCCTTGCCATCCCACGACCCCGCAATTACGGTGCCGCGACTTTCGGGCCCGGGGAACCGGGAGCGACGGCCCCGAACAGCACCGGAATCGGCCAGCACGGGCGAGAGCCCGCCACGACACAGAGGACAAAGATGGAAGCCTTCGCCCAGTTCATCCCGCTGATCCTTATCTTCGCCATCATGTGGTTCCTGCTGATCCGCCCGCAGCAGAAGAAGGTGAAGGAGCACCAGGCCATGGTCGCAGCCCTGCGTCGTGGCGACGAGGTGGTCACGCAGGGCGGGCTCATCGGCAAGATCACCAAGGTCAAGGACGACAACGAGGTCGAGGTGGAGTTGTCGCAGGGCGTCAAGGTTCGCGTGGTCCGGCCGACCATCGCCCAGGTCCGATCCAAGACCGAGCCCGCCGACGACTGATCCCGCGGCGCGGCCCGCGCCGTCCACGGCCCCGCAAAGGTCCCCCGCATCATGCTGCAAATCCCGCTCTGGAACCGGATCCTGATCGTCCTGGTCCTGCTGGCCGGACTGTCTTTCGCCATGCCCAACCTCTTCTACGAGCGGGTGGAGCGCTACAATGACGCGGCCGCGCAGGTGGAGGCGACGGGCGTCACCACGCCCGAGGCCGCCGAGGCGCTGTCGGCATGGCCGTCCTTCCTGCCTTCCACGCTGGTCAATCTCGGCCTCGACCTGCGTGGCGGCGCTCATCTGCTGGCCGAGGTCGAGGTGGAGGACGTCTACGAGGCGCGGATGGACGGGCTGTGGCCCGAGGTGCGGGATACGCTGCGGGACCTGCGCGACACGGTCGGCACGATCCGCCGCGTGGATGCGCCGCCGGGGGAGCTTCAAGTCCGCGTCAGCCAGCCCGAGGGGCTGCCCGAGGCCGTCGCGGCCGTGCGGGAACTGGCCGAGCCGGTGGCGAGCCTGACCGGCGTCGGTGCCTCGTCTCTCGACGTCTCGGCGACGGGCGACATGCTGGTCGTCCGCCTGTCCGAGGCCGAGCGCGAGGCGACCGACGACCGGACGCTGCAACAGTCGGTCGAGATCGTCCGCCGCCGGGTGGACGAGGCCGGCACGCGCGAGCCCACGATCCAGCGGCAGGGACAGGACCGCATCCTGATCCAGGTGCCCGGCATAGGCTCGGCGCAGGAGCTGAAGGACCTGATCGGCACGACCGCGCGTCTGACCTTCCACCCCGTCGTCGGCCGGGCCGACAGCGCGGAGGAGACGGTGGAGCCACGCCAGACCGTGCTGCCGTCGATCGACGAGGAGGGTGTGTTCTACATCCTCGAGGAGACGCCGGTGGTCACCGGCGACGACCTCGTGGACAGCCAGCCCTCCTTCGACCAGCAGACCGGCCAGCCCGTCGTGACCTTCCGTTTCAACCCCACCGGAGCGCGCGCCTTCGGCGAATACACGGCTGCGAATGTCGGCGCGCCCTTCGCCATCGTCCTCGACGAGGAGGTGATCTCGGCCCCCGTGATCCGGCAGGCGATCACCGGCGGCTCGGGCCAGATATCGGGCAACTTCACGGTCGAAAGCTCGACCGAGCTCGCGGTCCTGCTGCGCGCGGGCGCGCTGCCCGCCGAGATGACCTTCCTCGAGGAGCGCACGATCGGCCCCGAACTCGGTGCCGATTCCATCGCCGCGGGAGAGACGGCGGCGCTGGTGGCCTTCGCCGCGGTCCTCGTCTTCATGGTGCTGAGCTACGGCCTCTTCGGCGTTTTCGCGAGCGCGGCGCTGATCCTCAACGTCGGGATGATCTTCGGCGTCCTGAGCCTCATCGGGGCCACGCTGACCCTGCCGGGCATCGCCGGCATCGTGCTGACCATCGGCATGGCGGTCGACGCGAACGTGCTCGTCTTCGAACGCATCCGCGAGGAAATGAAGTCGGCCAAGGGCCCTGCGCGGGCGATCGAACTGGGCTATTCCCGCGCGCTGTCGGCCATCATCGATGCCAATCTCACCACCTTCATCATCGCGGTGATCCTCTTCGCGCTGGGCTCGGGGCCCGTGCGCGGTTTCT
>CAZUVG010000447.1:0-2880 GCA_964623765.1 uncultured Roseicyclus sp. | reverse complement strand
TCGAGGGGCGGCTGATCCCGAGATTGGGCGCCATCGACCACGGCGACATGGTGGAGTTCATCCTGGACGACCGGCTGTCCTACACGGTCCCCGCCGAATGGTCTGCGCTCGTCGCAGCGGCGATGGCGCAGGCGCTCGCTATCGGCGCGGGTTACTCGCACATCGGCGCCGAGGCCACGGGCCGACCTTTCGCGCCGGAAGTGAGGTTCCTCGACCCCATGGAGGACGACGAGTGACGGATCGCGTGTGCATCGTGCTCAATGAGCACGGCGAAATCGTGGCAATCGCCGCCGACGGCGACACCGAGGTGCTGATCGTGGACACTGCCACCCCGGCGGATCGCGTCTACTCCTACGGCGCCGTGAAGCGAGGGCCGCAGCATGTCCAAGAGCACGTCGGAGGCTATGCTGTCGGCCATGCGGCTGACGGGCGGCTCGGCGACGGTGACGGCACAGGGCGGCGTCCTCCATCGCGCCCCAAACTGAGGCCGGTCAAATGACCCCCACCACCCTCCGCGCCGCTTGACCTGCGCCGCGATATAGCGCAGCCTGCGATTGCGGAGACGGATCGACGTTTCCTCCCTGTTGGACTAGGCCCCGCTTCGGCGGGGCCTTTTTTGTTGACATGGCGCGCGATTGATCGCACATTGCGATCTGACCACGACAGCCCAAGAGGAGGACGCACCATGTCTGTCGCCGAAATCATCCCCTACGACCCGCTGCGCGTTCACGAGAACGCGCCGCCCATGCCGAACCCGTCCGTCCGCGAGCCGGGCGGTGCGCCGGGCGAGCGCCGGGCCGAGGCCATCGTCATCGACACTTTTCAGATCCCCGCCTCTGGCCGCGTGCTGGAGCTGGTGGCGATCCGGCCCGGCTGGTCTCTCACTGGCTCCGTGATCCGCTGGGATCACGGCTGCTATGCGTTCCGCATGGAGATCGAGGGGGTGCGTCATCAGCGGCGCTTCCACGACTTCCCGTCGGCCAAGTTGGCCTTCGACCGGATCGTCGAGGGCAACACGCGGGGTTTCGCCTGATGCTGCGGCGCTTCGAGTTCCGGCTGACCTGCCCGCGCTTCGCGGCCTTGGTCGAGCCGACCGACCGGGGGAAAACGCCGACCGTAGCCCATGTCGTGCGCGCGCCGTCGATGGAGGCGGCGCAGGAGCGCATCCGGCGGGCCTATCCAAACCGGACGTTCGTCAACGTCGAGGTGCGCGAGCTGCCCCAGATCAATGGAGCGCCGGCATGAGCAATTTTCGTGACTGCCTCGCCCGCTTCGTCGACGCCAGCATCGACTCAGGCGTGTCGCCGGCCGATGCCGAGAGCGCGCTGCGTGGCCAGATTGCCCGCCTCGAGGAGCGGGCTGGCGAGGGCGACAATTTCCGCCCTGCGGCCATCTCGGCCCATGCCATGATGATCGCGGCGGCCGAGAGTCGGTGGCAGGCCCATCTCGGCGTCCGCCGCGAGCATGGCGGCTACACCGTCCACCGGACCAACGGCGGCTTCGAGAAGGCGTCGGGCCGCACGCTCTCAGAGGCGATCGAGAAATGGGGCCGCTTGCACGCGGTCGCCTGAGACCCACCGGTGCGCCGGCCCTGCGGGGCCGGCCTCCCGTGGGCCTTAGCCTGCGACCACGACACCACGACACCAAGGAGAGACACACCATGCACAGCGACATCGAGATCACGCGCGAGATCCCGGCCGAGGGGACTGAGATCGGACCCAAGGAGGGCCGCATCACGGTCCTCGTCCTGGCGGTCGACTACATGAAGGGCAAGGGGATCGTCGCGTCGGTCTCCGTCGAAGGGCGCGAGGCTTCGCGGCTGGGGATGGCGCGGACCCTCAACATCTTCGGCTTCGGCAACGAGCGCGTCCTGATCGACGCGCACAGCCGCAAGCGGCCCAAGCTCCTGCGCGATATTGGCGCTCGTCTGCAGCAACACGGCGAGGCGATCCTCGACGAGATGGACGGCTGGGCGCAGAAGGCCGGGCCGTGGACGGAGCAGCGCCAGAAGGACTACATGCGCCACCGCCTCGCCACCTACCTCAATGGCGAGGCGAAGCCCGATGGGCGTCCGTGCCGCCGCTTCTGGACCACCGATGCCGCGGCCATCGCCGCGGAGTGAGGCACTTACCAGCGACCGGAGCCCATGGCTCCGGTCGCAAAAAATCTGCTTTAATTATTTGCGGTGAGGCGGCGGAAAGCTAGACGAATGGGAGGGGTTCTTTATCTGCCTCTTGGAGCCGCCGATGAACGGAAAGAATACTAACGGCGATTGGTGCGCCCCTAAATCAGAAAGGTGGCGCGAAGTGATGGACATTAGCGTCGCTATCAAAAAGCTGCCAAAGGATGAGAGGCACGACCATGCCTGAGATCGACCTGCACAAGCTGGCCAACATGCCTGGCTTCGGGGTGGCCGACCGCGTGCTGTCAGAGGCCGGGCACCCGCGCGAACATCAAGGCGGCGGGCGCCGGTTCACCGTCAGTGTCGAGTATTCTGTCGGCTACCGCATGACCGTGGAGATCGACGCGGACAGCGCCGACGGGGCGAAGAAGGGGGCCGAGCAAATGGCGCGCTGCGACCCCGAGGGCGGGCGTGAAGAGTGCTTCGAGCTGCACGACATCCAGGTTGAGGAGATCCCACCGACATGAGCGACCCCACCGACCCCGCAACCCACGTCACCCTGACGCTCGGCAGGGACGAGGCCGAGGGCATCTCTTACGGCCTGTCCGATCTGCTGTGCTGGTGCAGAGGATTCGCCGCGGCCAAAGGCGACGACACAGAGCACGTCCCTATGGGGATGGATCAGGCGCGCGAGATCAACATCAAGATCAAGCGCGCCCTCGATCCAGCGAACATCCTCAACCCCGGCAAGCTGGTGC
>CAZUVG010000446.1:0-2883 GCA_964623765.1 uncultured Roseicyclus sp. | reverse complement strand
AGCCTTACGGCACCACCGACCGGTGTGCAGGCCGGCCAATTCTATGTTGGTCCCCCGTCTGGCTTGGGCCTGAGAGACGCGGCGGATTGATTGAACAGGACCGTGTTGTTGTCGGCCCGGTGTCGCCCCCGGTTCTGCTGTGACTTGTGCAGGTCGATGGCCCGCCGCACCGCCGGACGCGCCTTGATCCGGGCGCGCCAGTCGGCCACGTGGGGGAAGTCCGCCAGCGAGGCGCCGAGCGGCTTGGCGATGAACGCCCAGGGAAAGGCCAGCATGTCGGCGATGGAATAGTCCCCGAGGATGAAGTCGCGCCTCTCCAGGCGGTTTTCCAGCACCCCGAGGTTTCGGTCGTACTCGCCCAGATACCGCTTGAAGCCGTAGTCGCGCTCGTCCTCCGGGGCGTAGTTAAGGAAATGGCTGAGTTGCCCGGCCATGGGCCCCTGGTTGCCCACCTGCCAGAAGAGCCACTCCATCAATTCCTTGCGCGCCCGCAGATCGCCCGGCGGGGGCGCGAACCGCCCGGTCTTGTCGGCGAGATAAAGAAGGATCGCGCCGGATTCGAAGACGGTCACCGGCTCATCCCCCCATGCGGCATCCGGTGCATGATCCACGATGGCGGGCATCTTGGCGTTGGGACTGATCGCCAGGAAGTCGGGCGAGAACTGGTCGCCTTCGCTCAGCCGCATCAGGATCGGGCGATAGTCGAGGCCGGTTTCCTCGAGCATGATTGCGGCCTTCCAGCCGTTCGGCGTGGGAGCGAAGTAGAGGTCGATCATGGGGTCCCGTCCTGGGTGTCCGTCGCGATGCCCTGCGCGATCATGTCGGCAATCGTGGCCGTGTCATAGCCGGCCTCGGCCAGAACGGCGCGCGTGTCCTCGCCCAGCCGGCGGGCGGGGGCCGGGGCCTCGGGCGGCGTGGCCGAGAACCGCGCCGGGGTCCGGGCCTGGCGGATGCGGCCGGCCTGGGGATGATCCAGCTCGATCACCGCTTCGTTGGCCTGCACCTGCGGGTGCGACCAGACCTGATCGCGCGTGAGAACCGGCGCGCAGGGCACGTCGTGCGCGCGCAACCGGCGCATCCAGTTGTCGGTGGTGTCCGTGAGCAGCGCCGCCTGTGTCAGTTCCAGCCGGGCGGGCTTGTTCTCCTCCCGCGCGGCGACGGTGGCGAAGCGCGGATCCTCCAGCCAGTCGGGCCGCCCCACGGCCGCCGAGAGGCCCTTCCACGTGCTGTCGGTATGGGCGGAGACCGCCATCCAGCCATCGGCGGTCTGATAGATCAGCTCCACGAAGCTCTGCGCGTCACCGCCCGTCGCCGGCGTCAGCTCATCGCCCACGAAGGTGTAGCCCGCCATGTCGGAGCTCCACAGGAACGCCAGCACGGTGTCGAGCATGGAGACCTGCACATGGCTGCCCTCGCCCGTCCGGGCGCGCGCCAGCAGGGCGGCGGTGATCGCCTGCGCGGTCTGGATCGCGGTCAGCTTGTCGGGCAGGATCGTGCGCACCAGCCGGGGCCGCGCCGTCCCGCCGCCCTGCACGCTCGCCAGCCCGGACAGCGCCTGGATCAGCGGATCGTAGACGGGCCGGCGCGCCCAGTCGCCGGTGAAGCCGAAGCCGGCGATGGAGGTGTAGACGATATCGGGCCGCACCGCGCGCACCGCCGCCTCGCCCAGCCCGATCCGCTCGGCCACGCCGGGGCGGAAATTCTGCACGAACACGTCCGCCGTCCTGCACAGCCGCAGCGCCGCCTCGACGCCGCGCGGGTCCTTCAGGTTCAGCGTGACCGATTTCTTGCCGCGGTTGTTGTTGAGGAAGGAGGCCGCGAAGCCGCCCCGCCGCCCCGTCACCTGCCGGCTGTGATCGCCGCCGTCGGGATGTTCGATCTTGACGACCTCCGCCCCCTGGTCCGCCAGCGTCATGGTCGCCAGAGGCCCCGAGATCATGGTGGTCAGGTCGATGACCCGAAAGCCGCTCAAGGGTCCTGGCATGTGGTTGGTCTCCGGTCCGGAAGAAGAGGTACGAAGGCGCACCGACCCGGATCAAGCGGCCCAGGTTCTGGGGCCGCCGTCTATCCGAGGTGGGCGCCAATGGCAGGTCAGTTCCGCATCTTGATGCCGTCGTCCCACCGAAAGCCGACGCCGCCGCCCTGCCAGACACCCTCGCCGGCGGGGTTGGGGCCGTCGATATTCACGTGCTGCGGCAGGTCGAAGGCAGGGGCGAGGTCCTGCACGCCCTTCACGGTGCTGCGATGCATGATCCGCAGGCCCTGTCGTTCCACGGGCATATGCGCCTCGGGGGCCGCGCGATGCGCGACGGCCAGATTGTCGATGAAGACGCAATCGTTCTCTTGGTACTCGTAGGCCACGGCATAGCCATCCGTCAGCCCGGCCGTCAGGATGTCGTTGTACTCGTGGCAGAGCCGCTTCAGCTCGTCGGCGTGCAGCAGGCGGAAGCCGTCCTGACCGGGCAGCTTCTCGATCACGGCGCCGGTCATGCCGAGGTGCAGCCAGATGCATTTCTGTCCCGAGACGGGGTGCGTGTGCACCAGCGGATGCACGACGCCCGAGGCGGAGTTCACCGACGACAGGCGGCTCCAGCGCTCCTGCAGGTCCGCCGGCAAGGCCTCGAAGGCGAGGCCCTGATGCGCGAAATGGGTGCCGCCGCCGTTCTCGGCCGGCCGGATGATGTGATAACCGGAATGCGAGAAGGTGGCGGGCAGGAAGCTGCCGTCGTTGTGCCATTGCGGCCCGACATCGGGAATGCCGTGGCGCTCGTCGTTGGACAGGCGAAAGATGTGCCGGTTGCCGCCGGGCGTCTGGGGATGAACGCCATGCGTGCTGTGCAGCTCCCGCCCGCCCCACAGGCAGCTGGCGCGCAGGAAATCCTC
>CAZUVG010000445.1:0-2908 GCA_964623765.1 uncultured Roseicyclus sp. | reverse complement strand
ACTCCATGCAGCAGGCCGCGCGTGTCAGCCAGAAGACGGCCTTCTTCCACCTCGGCGAACTGGTGGAATATGGCGAGACTTCGACGATCTTCACCAATCCCGACGATCCCCGCACGGAAAGCTACATCACCGGCCGGATCGGCTGAGCCCGGACAGAGGACACCCAGCCAAATGGCCCCCACCGAACACATCGTCTCCTCCTTCGATCGCGACCTCGAAGGCATCCAGGCCAGCATCATGCGGATGGGCGGCCTCGTGGAAGATGCCATCGCGAAGTCGGCCCAGGCCTTCGACGCGCGCGACCCCGAGCTTGCCCGCGCCGTGCGCGAGGGCGACGCGGCCATCGACGCGCTCGATCACCAGATCAGCGAGGAGGCGGCCCGCATCATCGCGCAGCGCCAGCCGATCGCGCAGGACCTGCGGCTCGTGCTGTCGGTCTTCCGCATCTCGACGAACCTCGAACGGATCGGCGACTACGCCAAGAACATCGCGAAGCGGGCCGAGGTCATCATGGACCACCCGCCGGTGAACGGCACCGGCGCCTCCCTCCGCCGCATGGCCCGGCAGGTGGAGCTGATGCTCAAGGACGTGCTCGACGCCTACATCCAGCGCGACGTGGACCGCGCGACGGATGTGCGCGAGCGCGATCTGGAGGTGGACCAGATGTATTCCGCCCTGTTCCGCGAGTACCTCACCTTCATGATGGAGGACCCGCGCAACATCACCACCTGCATGCACCTGCATTTCATGGCCAAGAACATCGAGCGCATGGGCGACCACGCGACCTCGATCGCCGAGCAGGTCGTCTACATGGTCAGCGGCGAGACGCCCGACGAGGAACGGCCCAAGCACACGACCGTGCCTCCGGTCGAAGGCGGCGCGCGGTAGGGACGGGGACGGAGATGAGCGGCGAACCCCTTGTGCTCGTTGTCGAGGACGAACCGGCGCAGCGCGAGGTGCTGGCCTACAACATCCGCGCCGAAGGCTACGACGTGATGACGGCCGAGGCCGGCGACGAGGCGCTGGTGATGGTGCGCGAGACGCCGCCCGACGTCATCATCCTCGACTGGATGCTGCCGAACGTGTCGGGTATCGAGGTCTGCCGCCAGCTCAAGATGTCGGGCGACACGGCCCGCATCCCCGTCATCATGCTCTCGGCCCGGTCGGAGGAAACGGACAAGGTTCGCGGCCTGGAGACCGGGGCAGACGACTACGTTGTGAAGCCCTACTCGGTGGCGGAGCTTCTGGCGCGCCTGCGCACCCAGCTTCGACGGATCCGGCCCGCCTCCGTCGGCGAGCGGTTGGAGTTCGAGGACATCGTCGTCGACCTCGCGGAGTACCGCGTCTACCGCGACGGCGTGAGCCTGAGCCTCGGGCCGACCGAGTTCCGCCTGCTCACGGCCTTCATGGAGCGTCCGGGCCGTGTCTGGAGCCGCGAGCAACTCCTCGACCGGGTCTGGGGCCGCGACATCTACGTGGACAGCCGAACGGTCGATGTCCACGTGGGACGCCTGCGCAAGGCGCTGCGGGCCGCCGATGCAGGCGATCCGATCCGCACCGTGCGAGGCGCCGGCTACGCGCTTGGCTGAGACTGGCGACCATGGCCCTTGAGGCTATCGACATCCTTGCGCGCGCCGCTCCGATCAATTGCGTGGGTCATGTTTCGGACCCGGAGGCGAGAGATCTTCTGGAGTACTTGAGCCCGTGGATGCCAAGCCTGCGCACTTGCGCAGGAATCGAGGCATTGTCCAAGATCACTTTCGATCATCGGCCGGATATCGTCATCGTCGGAAGAAGCTTTGACATTACCGCGCTGGAAACCTTGCAGGAGAACGTGCGGACGTCGAAGCTGGGGCTGGCTATCCTGCGACCTCGCGATCGAGCTTTCGAGTGTTTCATGATTCAGGCCGCAGGAAGGTCGCCACAGATCGATGTCGAACCGATCGATCCCGGTGCGGAGCCTACAGAAGTGGTTTTACGCCTTCGAGCGCTGTTGCGGCGATGCCGTCCAGTGGCCCTGTTTCAGCGCCGCACCGTCGGGGAACTCACGCTCGACGAGGGTGCCCTCACGATATCGATCGGCGAGGCGTCCGCGCCCCTTCCGTTGGAAGGTTTTCGTCTGATCGGCCCGATATTCGATCTTCCCGATCATGTCTGGACCCGCGAGGAACTCTTGTCGGTTGCCTATGGCTCGATGACGCGGAACAGCTTGAGAACGGTAGATGTGAAATTGAACGCGACGCGCAGGAAGTTGCTCGCGGTACTTGGACGAGACCCGATACGCACGGTTCGCGGCGTGGGTTACAAGCTGGCTCCCAACCCGTGAAAGGGCGCTGGCAGACGAAGTCGAAGCAGTCTCAACTCGGACGATGACGCTGTCCCTTATTCAGCGCAGAGACCGCGCCAACCGGCGAAATGCCCTCGATGCGGTGCTTCCGGATCACGGCGGCGAACGTCGGGCAGAAGCGATGCCACCAGAACCGCACCGTCTCGTGGCTCACGTCTACGCCGCGCTCATGCAGCAGGTCCTCGACGTTCCGCAGCGGCAGCGGGAACCGGACGGACATCATCCAACGCCAGACGGATGATCTCGGGGCTCGTCTCGAAGTGCTTGAACGGAGATCTCGGCAGGGCAGGGAGGTCGTCGCCTGCACTCAAGCCGAGTTTCTCTGGCAGGTCCAACACGATCATGCATCCCGACGCTTTGGCGACGCTCGCGCCCGGTATGACGGCTCCTGGCCTTCGTATCAGTCAGCCGTGTCGGACACGACGCTTCAGTATCAATCGCCGGGTTGCAAGCGCCAGAGGTTCGGGCCGACCTGCAGCATGTTCTGACGCTCGGCCGCCGGCAATCCCTGGTTCAGAAGCTGGTCCATGTCGGCACCAACCTCGGCATTGTAGACATGGT
>CAZUVG010000444.1:0-2909 GCA_964623765.1 uncultured Roseicyclus sp. | reverse complement strand
CGTCCCGCGTCTGCTCGACCGTCTTCGCGACACAGCGCATGTCGGTCTGCGCCGTCCAGTAGAAATCGGGCAGGCACCGGTCGTGCCCGAGCCAATTGCGCGCGGTGTAGTCCGGCCCCTCGTGGAAATAGATGCCGCGCATGAATTCGCGCCAGCCGATGATCTGGCGTATGAATCCCTCGACCGCGTTGAGCGGCGCTTGGCCGTCCTTCCAAGCACCCTCCGCCGCCTCGCAGACCTCGCGCCAGCCGAGGAGACCGGCGTTCAGGTACATCGAGACGACGGCGTGGTAGAGGAAGCAGTTGCCGTCGAGCATCGCGTCCTGGAAATCGCCGAAGCGCGGCAGGGCGCGGGTGACGAAATGGCTGAGCGCGCGGCGGGCCTCGCCCTGATCGGTAGCGAACGAGAAGGGTCGAAGCGTGCCGAAGTTGTTGCCGAACCGGCTCTCGACGAGGCGCAGCACCTCCTCGACGGTGTCGTCGGGGGTGAACTGCATCGGCCCGCCATAGGCGATCTCTTCGGGCGCGGGCTTGCGGTTCTCGTGGTCGTAGTTCCACTTGCCGCCCGCGGGCCTGTCGCCGTCCATCAGCAGGCCCGTCTTCCGCCGCATCTCGCGGTAGAACCACTCCATGCGCAGTTCCTTGCGCCCGTCCGCCCAGGCCTCGAACTCCGGTCGGGAACACAGGAAGCGGTCGTCGGGCAAGAGGTGCACCGGCACCGGACAGTGCTCGAGCGCGGAGATCAGGCGGAACTCGCCCGGTTCGGTCGCGAGCACTTCCGCGGCGCCGGTCGCCTCGGCCGCGCGGATCAGCTCGCCGGGGATGCTCCCTGCGTTGTCCGGATCGTCGAGACGGGTGTACCGGACATGCCAGCCCGCTTTCTCGAGGCGTTTCGAGAACTTGCGCATGGCGGCAAACAGGAAGGCGATCTTCTTGGGATGGTGGGCGACGTAGGAGGCCTCGGCCATGACCTCGGCCATGACGACTGTATCGGCCTGCCGGTTCCCCTCCCGCAGCGCCGCGATCTCCCCGGTCAGCTGGTCGCCGAGGACGAGGATCAGACGGCTCACCACGGGATCTTCCGGCCCGCGTAGTCGTAGAAGCCGCCGGACTGCTCGTGAACCAGCCCCTCCATCACGTCGCAGAGGTTCGATGCGGCCTCCCCGGGCGAGGACTTGCCATGGGCGGGATCGAAGCCTGCGGTAAAGGGCGTATCCACCGTGCCGGGATGCAGCGCCGCGACGATCGACTCCCTGTGGGACCGCTTCAGCTCCACCGCGGCTCCGTGGACGATCTGGTTCAACGCGGCCTTCGAGGCGCGGTAGGAATACCACCCGCCGATCCGGTTGTCGCCGATGGAGCCGACGCGCGCGGTCAGCACTCCGGTGACCGAGCGACCCGTCTTCGGCAGGAGGCGCGGCAGGTGCGTCAGCACGTTCGCGACGCCGATCGTGTTCACGGCGAAGACGCGCGCCATCTGCTCGGGGTCGATCGCCCCCAGCTGCTTCTCCGGCGCGCCGCCCTCGGGCGCGAGGATGCCGACCGAGATGAAGACCGTCTGGAACGGACCGGCGAGCCCGCCCATGATCCGGTCGACGGAGGCCGGATCGGTCACGTCCAGCCCGTCATCGCGACGCGACACGCCCGTGACGTTGCCGCCCCTGCGCCGCATCTCCTCGATCATTGCGCGACCGATGCCGCCCGAGGCGCCGATTACCAGTGCGTCTATCATTGCGCGCCAGCTAAGCCGCTGCCGCGCGCGGTCAACGCGTCAGTCTTCGTAGATCATCTTGCGCACCATGCCGCCGTCCACGACCAACGTCTGGCCGGTGACGAATCCGGCATCCGCGAGGTAGAGCACCGCCTCGGCGATGTCGTCCGGCGTTCCCGCGCGTCCCGCGGGATGCTGACCGTGGTCCTTCTCCGACAAATCCCCGTGCTTCCCGGTCACGATCCAGCCGGGCAGGATCGCGTTTACGCGCACCGCCGGCCCGAGACTGATCGCGAGCGCATGGGTCAGCCCCAGAAGCCCGCCCTTGGCGCTGGCATAGGGCTCGGAGTTCGGCTCGGACATGAGCGCGCGGGTGGAGGAGACGTTGACGATGGCGCCGCGTGCGCCGCGCAATGCCGGCACGGCCGCACGGCTCATCAGGAAGGCGCCGGTCAGGTGGCTGTCGATGTAGGCGCGGAATGTGGCGAGGCTCTGGTCCTCCAGCGGGCCGACATCGGGGTGGGCGATGCCCGCGTTGTTGACAAGCAGGTCGAGCCGGTCGACCGAGAGCGCGTCGAACAGGGCCGTCACGGCAGCCTCGTCGCCCACGTCGGCCAGATGCAGTTCAACTTCGTCGGGCAATGCGGCGAGCGCCTCGGTATCGGTATCGACGGCAATCGCGCGCCAGCCCTTCCCGACCAGACGGGCGCAGAGCACGCGGCCGATGCCCCCGGCCCCTCCCGTGACGATTGCGGTCCTTCCTGTCATGCGCCCGAGCTAGGCCTGCCAGCGCCGCCCCGCAAGGCAACGGTCAGCGCCGTTGACCTTCATTTGGGGTTTTCATCACCGCCCGGATTCGTATTCTCCCGTCCCATGACCACGCAGGCTCATATCTCGACCCTCGCCGCCCCCCGGGCGCGGCTTGCCCTGCTCGGCCTTCTTCTCCTTAGCCGCCTCTGAGCGTGCCATCCGGCGCGACCGCTCAGGGGAGGACCAGCGCCGAAGACACGCCAAGCAAGGGAAGAGAGACATGACCCCCGAACAGACCAAGCCCGAAAACCGCGTCCTGATCTTCGACACGACGCTGCGCGACGGCGAGCAGTCGCCCGGCGCGACCATGAGCCACGACGAGAAGATGGAGATCGCCACGCTCCTTGACGAGATGGGCGTCGACATCATCGAGGCGGGCTTTCCCATCG
>CAZUVG010000443.1:0-2913 GCA_964623765.1 uncultured Roseicyclus sp. | reverse complement strand
ATCTCCTGAAACAGGCGCATAAGATATCCCCGCGGGGCGAGATTCTCAACAGGTTGCAGAGCTGTGTGACGGCTCTACGATATCTGGGAAGAAAAGGGGGAATTCTGTGGGTAAATCTGTGGGTGAAGCGCCGGAAGGCTGTGTGCATCTCTTGAAGCTCTGCGTCGGCGCCGAGCGGGTCGAGGACCTGACCGACTGGCAGGCGAACCCGCGCGCCAAGGGGGCTGACGGGCTGCCGCGTCACGTCACGCGCATGTGGCCGAAACGGGCGGAGGAGGTGCTGAACGGTGGATCGCTCTACTGGGTGTTCAAGGGTCTGATCCTGTGCCGTCAGCGCATCCTGCGCCTCGACGAGGTGGACCGCGGCGACGGTATCCTGCGTTGCGGTATCGTGCTCGACCCCGAGTCGACCCCGGTCGCCGCGACGCCGAAGCGTCCCTTCCAGGGCTGGCGCTACCTCAAGCCGGAAGACGCGCCGCGCGATCTGCCCAGGGGCCGGGCGCAGGAAGAGGCGCTGCCTCCCTCGCTCCGGTCCGCGCTGGCCGAGATCGGAGTGCTCTAGACGCCGAGGCGCCCACGCAGCGCCGCGAGCGCGTCCCCGGCTCCCTGCATCTCCGTCCGCCGGCTGCGCCAGAGCGTCGCCTCCGAGCGCAGGATCAGCCCGTCCTCGAGCACCTTCAGGTGGTTCGCCCTCAGCGTCTCCCCGGTCGAGGTGATGTCGGCGATGGCCTCGGCCGTGCCGTGGGCGACGGTTCCTTCCGTCGCACCCTGGCTGTCGACCAGGCGATAGTCGGCCACGCCTGCCTCGCGCAGGAAGTCGCGGACAAGCCGGTGGTACTTCGTGGCAATGCGCAGGCGCCGCCCGTGACGCGCCCGGAACTGCGCCGCGACTGCGTCGAGGTCGTCGAGCGTGGTGACGTCCACCCAGCACAGCGGAACGGCCAGCACGAGATCGGCATGGCCGAAGCCCATGGGGGCAAGCCGCTCCACCGCCTGGTCCCAGGCCGGGATGCGCTCCTGCACGAGGTCGGAGCCCGTGACGCCGAGGTGGATGCGGCCCGCGGCAAGCTCCCGCGGGATTTCTCCCGCGGAGAGGAGGCGCAGCTCCACGTCCGCGCCCTCGACGGCAGCGCCATAGTCGCGGTCCGAGCCCGTGCGGCGCATCGGAAGACCCCGCCCGGCGAACCAGTCGAAGGTCTTGTCCATGAGCCGCCCCTTGGACGGCACGCCGAGGACGAGCGTCATGGCCCGACCCCCCGCCGCAGGTCGTGAACCAGTTCGGGGCGGATCACCCCGCCCACCGCGGGGATGCCGCGCCCCTGTCCGACGATGGCGGTCAGCGCGTCGTAGCGGCCGCCCGAGGCCACCGGGGGCAGGCCGGAGCGCCCGTCGGCAAGGAAGCCGAAGACGAAGCCGTCGTAGTATTCCATTGTCGTCCGTCCGTAGCTCGCCTCGAAGGGCAGGGCAGCGGGATCGATGCCGGCTTCCGTCATGGCTTCCATCCGCGCGGCGAACCGGTCGACGGCGGGGGCGAGGCCGGGCAGGTCCACCTCCATGTCGCGAAGCTGCTCGCAGGCGTCCGGCATGGCGCCTTTCAGCTGGAGGATCCCGCCCAGAACCTCCGCCTCGGCGCCCGGTATGGGCGGTGTGGCTGAATCCGTGCTGAGCGCCTCCATCCGTTCGGCGATCTCGGTGCGGCCGCGCAGGCCGGTTTCCTGGCCTGCAGCCGCAATCACCGCGTCGAGCCCCTCGGCTGCCACCCGGTCGAGAAGCTCGGCGCGTCCGGCGGGCGGTGGGCGGCGGCCGGTATAGCGGTCGAGCAGCGCCCGGAACCGCCGGGGCCGCCAGACGTGGCGGCGGAGCGCGGCCTTGCGGATCGGGGTCGTCGAAAGGGACTCGACGGCGGCGAGGAGCACGCCCATGTCCCCCGTGACGGCGCGCAGGCCGAGACCCTTCAGCGCCGTTCCGAACAGCGCGAAGACCTCGGCGTCGGCCTTTGCCGGGTCGCAGCCGCCGAACATCTCGAAGCCGAGCTGGAGGTATTCGGACGGACGGTTCGATCCCGCCGGCTGCTTGCGGAAGACCTCGCCCAGATAGGTGTAGCGCGCGGGCTCCGCCCCGTGGGCCATGTGCATCTGCACCACGGGAACCGTGAAATCCGGGCGCAGCATCATCTCGCCGCGGTCGGGATCGTCGGTGGTGTAGGCGCGCGCCCGGATGTCCTCGCCGTAGAGGTCCAGCAGCAGATCGGCCGAAAGCATCAGCGGCGCGTCGACCGGCTGGGCGTCCGCGCGCGTGAAGACCGCCTGAAGCGTCTCGGCCTCGGCGCGGATGCGGGCCTTGGGCGTCACCGGTGCCGGTCCAGGATGGCGCGCACCTCCGCCGCCAGTGCGGCGCGGTCAACCTCGGTCTGGGCGGGCTGGCTCTTCCATTCCTGGAGCGTGGCGTCCTGCGCGATCTTCGCGCCGAGGATCAGGTCCTTGAGCTGCACCTTGCCGCGCGCTGCCTCGTCCGAGCCCTGGATCACGGCGACGGGGCTTGCCCGCCTGTCGGCGTATTTCAGCTGGTTGCCGAAGTTCTTCGGGTTGCCGAGGTAGACCTCCGCCCGGATGCCCGCCTGCCGCAGTTCGGCCGCCATCGCCTGGTAGTCGGCCATGCGCTCGCGGTCCATGACGGTGACGACGACCGGGCCTTGCGCGGTCCCGGTGATCCGCCCCTTGGCCCTGAGCGCGGCGAGCAGCCGGTCGACACCGATGGAGACGCCGGTCGCCGGCACCTCCTGCCCGGTGAAGCGCTTGACCAGATCGTCGTAGCGCCCGCCGCCCGCGACCGAGCCGAACTGGCGGGGGCGTCCCTTCTCGTCGGCGATCTCGAAGGTCAGCTCCGCCTCGTAGACCGGGCCGGTATAGTAGC
>CAZUVG010000442.1:0-2923 GCA_964623765.1 uncultured Roseicyclus sp. | reverse complement strand
AGGGAGAGCGGCAATAAATTTTTAAATAAAATTAAGAAGGCTGCAAAAAAGTATGGTCACCCCGTCATCCTCGGGGTCCGGCGACTGCCAGGTGCGCATCTCGGTGATCCAGGTCCGGCCCATAAGCTCGGCGCCGATGGCGGGGATGACGGCGACCGGCGCGTCCCGCGCCGGCACGACCACGAACCAGGGCCGCGTCGGGCTTTCCCAGAAGCGCGTCAGGAACCCCGTGACGTAGAAGATGTCCGCGGCCGTCGTCAGGAGAAGCGCGTCTAGCCCGTGCTCCTGCATGGCCAGTTGCAGCCGGTCGCAGCGGTCCCGGAACTCCTCGGGCGGAAAGATCGCGTCATCCATCCTCCGGCCCCTCGCTCAGGATGGCGAGGACGCGGGTCCCGGATGTCACCCCCGGCAGCCCCGCCATGAGCGCCGCGAGCCCGGCCGCGCCCGAGGGCGTCGTGCCGATGCCCGCCGCTGCGAGCCGCTCCACGGCGTGTGCGGCCTGTCCCTCGGAGATGGTCACGAAAAGATCGGCGTCGCGTGCGAGCCCCGCGAGCGCAATCATCGACGGCGTCTTGCAGTCGAGCCGCCCCATCGCCGAGGCGGGGCCCTTGGTGGCGACGATCCCGCCCGCCCGGACGCTCTCCATGAGCGCTGGCGCCGCCTCGGGCTCCACGACGACGATCTCGGGCGCGTCCCCCCAGCGTGTCCGGGCGTGGGCCGCCACGGCCGCCGCCATTCCGCCCACACCCGCCTGAAGCAGGATGTGGCTCGGCGCGGTCGGCATTTGTCCGGCCAGCTCGGCCGCCATCTGGAGGTAGCCCTCCATCACCCGGTAGGGCATCTCGGTATAGCCCGGCCAGGAACTGTCGGAAAGCAGCGTCCAGTCCTCGGCCTCCGCCGCCACCTCGGCGGCGGTCATGCTCTCCTCGTAGGTGGCACCCGCGCGACGCACCTCCGCGCCTTTCGAGCGCAGCCTTTCGGCGAAGCTTTCGGGCACGGTATCGGCAAGGTAGACGATGGCCCGCGCCCCGAAGATACGCGCGCCGGCCGCCACGGACAGGCCATGGTTCCCGGCACTCGCCGTCACGAAGGTGCGCTTCGCAAGGGCCACTGACCAGTCGGCGCCCTGCCGCACCAGCGAGGCTTCCCGCGCGATCGCGTAAGCCGCCCCGAGTGCCTTGAAGCTCCCCAGTCCCATCCGCCCCCGCTCGTCCTTGAGGTGGATCTCGGCGACGCCGGTCTCCCCCGCGAGGGCCGGCAGTTCGAGTAGTGGGGTTTCGGCGTGCGCCGGGCAGGCGGCGAGAAGACCGGCAACGGCATCCGCGTCCGTGCTGGGCGCCGTCCCGAGATCCGGCAGGCCACGCCGCCGGAATGGGTTTCTCAGTTGATCCATCGTCAGGCCCCGGGCTGTTCCCTGTGATCCCTAGCAGAATTCACCACGACCGCGAAAGGAAGCCGCCTGTCGCGTCCCGTCGCGGTCGACTTGCGTGCGCTTCGTTGCTAGGCCGGCGCAGGCAAAGGACGGAAGGAGACCATGCGAATTCTGTTTACCGGAGGTTCGGGAAAGGCGGGGCGCCACGCCATCGCGCATCTTCTCGCGCAGGGACACAGGGTCCTGAACGTGGACCGCATCCCCCTCGAGACGGAGGGCGTGGACAACCGCATCGCCGACATCACCGACGCGGGCCAGATGTTCGACGTCATGTCCAGTTACGCGGGCTTCGACGAGCTCGAGCCGGGAGAGGGCGTGCCGCGCTTCGATGCGGTCGTGCATTTCGCCGCCGTGCCGCGCATCCTTTTGACGACCGACAACGAATGCTTCCGGGTCAACACCATCGGCACCTACAACGTGCTCGATGCCGCCGTGAAGTCCGGAGTGCGCAAGATCGTCTTCGCCTCGTCCGAGACGACCTACGGCATCTGCTTTGCCGACGGGGAGCGGAAGCCGGAATACCTGCCCGTGGATGAGGAACACCCGACGCTTCCCGAGGACAGCTACGCGATGTCGAAGGTCGTGAACGAGGCCACGGCCCGGAGCTTCCAGCGCCGCAGTGGCTTCGACATCTACGGGCTCAGGATCAACAACGTCGTCGAACCGCATGAATACGCGGAAAACTTCCCTGCCTACGTCGCCGACCCCGCGCTCCGCCGGCGGAACTTCTTCGCCTATATCGACGCGCGTGACCTGGGCCGGATGGTAGAGTGCTGCCTGCGCACGAACGGGCTCGGCTACGAGGTCTTCAACGTCTCGAACGACGGCCACTCCGTCGATCGCACCACCCCTGAACTGATCGAGGAATTCTACGCCGACGTTCCCCTGACGCGGGAGATGGGCGCGCACGAGACCTTCTACGCCAACCGCAAGGCGAAGGAGATGCTGGGTTTCGCGCCGGCGCACGACTGGAGAAACGCGGGTTGATGGATGCCGCACCGAGCGCGGGCCCGCCGTCGGGCGCCCGGTCTGCGTGAAAGCCCTATGACCCGAGCGGGTGATGACAGGCTGCCACATGCTGCCGGGCATCGCCGTCCAGCAGCGGTACCTGCGCCGCGCAGAGATCCGAGGCATAGGGGCAACGCGCACGGAAGGAACAACCCGCCGGCGGGTTGAGGGGATCGGGTAGTTCGGTATCGCGCGCCTCGGGCGCCTTGAGCGGACGGCCCACTACGGGCGCGCTGTCGGCCAGAAGCTTCGTGTATGGGTGCCGCGGCGCGCGGAACACGTCCTCGGCGCGGCCAAGCTCGACGACCGAGCCGAAATAGAGCACGGCGATCCGGTCCGAGACGGCCTCCACCACGGCAAGGTCGTGGGAGATGAACAGGTAGGTCAGCCCCAGCCGCGCCTTGAGATCGGCGAGCAGGTTCAGCACCTGCGCCTGCACCGAGACGTCGAGGGCGGAGACCGGCTCGTCGAGGATCAGGATGC
>CAZUVG010000441.1:0-2924 GCA_964623765.1 uncultured Roseicyclus sp. | reverse complement strand
CGCGCATGGCGACGCATCTCTTCAACGCGATGTCCGGCCTGCATCACCGCGCACCTGGCCTCGTCGGGGCGGCGCTGACGCGGGCAGAAGCCTTCGGCATCATCTCGGACGGCCACCATGTCGCCTATGCGGCGCTGAAGATCGCGCTCGCCGCCGCACCGGGGGCGGCCATCCCGGTCTCGGACGCCATGGCCGTGGCGGGAACGGCACGGGAAAGCTTCGATCTGGGAGGGCGCCCCGTCCACCGCCGCGGGGGGCGCCTCGAACTCGACGACGGCACGCTTGCCGGCGCAGACGCGAGCCTCGTGCAGACGCTGCGGCACCTCGCGAAGGTCACCGGCCGGCCGCTCTCGGAGGTCATGCCGATGGCCTTCGACCGCCCCCATCGCCTGCTGACCGGCGGTGCGCACCGCCTCTCCGAGGGCCGGCCCGCGCGGCTGATCCACATCGACGGCGATCGCGTCGAGGGTTTCGACGGCAAGGCCTGGCACGTCCTGCGCGCCTGAAGCCTAGATCGACATCCCCACGAGCCGCCCGATGATGCCCGTCGCGGCCATCGCCATGATACCCCAGAAGACGACGCGCACCGCCGCCCGTCCCATCGGTGCGCCGCCCGCCCAGGCTCCGAGCGCCCCGAGGCCAGCAAGCGCGGCGAGCGTCGCGCTCCCGACCGTCCACTTGATGGCCTCCGCCGGGCTCAGCAGCCCCACGACGAAGGGCACCGCCGCCCCGGCCGCGAAGGTCGCCGCGGACACGAGCGCCGCCTGCAGCGGCCGCGGGGGCGAGAGGTCGGTGAGCCCGATCTCGTCGCGAAGATGCGTCCCGAGCGCGTCGGCCTCGGTCAGCTTCTCCGCGACTTCCTGCGCGAGCAGACGGTCGAGCCCGCGCTCCATGTAGATCTGCCGCAGTTCCAGCAGTTCGCCTTCCGGGTTGCGCTTCAGCTCCGCCTTTTCCCGCGCGATGTCGGCTCGCTCCACGTCGGCCTGGCTGGACACGGAGACGTATTCGCCCGCGGCCATGCTCATCGCGCCGGCAACGAGGCCCGCGACGCCCGCCAGGAGAACGGCCATCTTGTCCGCACCGCCCGCGGCGACGCCCACGATCAGCGCGGCGGTCGAGAGAATTCCGTCGTTCGCCCCCAGCACGGCGGCGCGCAGCCAGCCCGAGCGGCCCGACAGGTGCGGCTCCACATGCGCGGGGATCGGCACAGCGCCCACCGGGCCGTGGTGGCGGCTCACGCGGGCAGCCTCAGCTTGCCGGGGTTGAGGATGTTGCCCGGATCGATCCCGCGCTTGATCGCCGCCATGACCTCGATCGCGGCGGGCCCGAGTTCGGCCTCGAGATAGGCGGCCTTGCCCTGCCCGATCCCGTGCTCGCCGGTGCAGGTCCCCTCCATCGAGATGGCCAGTTCGTTCAGCCAGCCCACGAAGCGCTCCGCCCGCGCAACCTCGGCCGCGTCCTCCATGTCGATGAGAAGCAGGACGTGAAAGTTCCCGTCGCCCACATGCCCCACGACCGGCGCCACGAACCCCATCTCCGCCGTCTTCTCCTGCGCCGCCGTCACGCACTCGGCAAGCCGCGAGACCGGCACGCAGACGTCGGTCGAGATGCCCTTGCAGCCGGGGCGCAGCGCAAGGCTCGCCCAGTAGGCGTCGTGACGCGCCTGCCAGAGGCGGTTGCGCTCCTCCTCCAGCGTGGTGGATTCGAACCCCGTGCCGCCGAACTCGCCCGCGATTTCACCGAAGGCCTCCGCCTGTTCGGCCACGCCCGCCTCGGTGCCGTGAAACTCCAGCAGGAGCAGCGGCGTCTCCGGCAGCGACAGCTTCGAATGGGCATTCACCGCCCTGACCGTCAACGCGTCCAGAAGCTCGATCCGCGCCACGGGCAGCCCGTACTGGATCGTCGCGATCACCGCGTCGCAGGCCGCCTCCACCGTCGCGAAAGAACAGGTCGCGGCCGAGATCGCCTCCGGGATCCCCTGAAGCTTCAGGGTAAGCTCGGTGATGATCCCGAGCGTCCCCTCCGAGCCCACGACGAGCCGCGCGAGATCGTATCCGGCCGAGCTCTTCCGCGCCCGCGAGCCCGTCGACAGCACCTCGCCCGAGGGCAGCACGGCCTTCAGCGCCAGCACGTTGTCCTTCATCGTCCCGTAGCGCACGGCGTTCGTCCCCGAGGCCCGCGTCGCCGCCATCCCGCCGAGCGAGGCGTCGGCGCCCGGATCGACCGGAAAGAACAGCCCCGTGTCGCGCAGATGCGTGTTGAGCGCCTTGCGCGTCACGCCCGGCTGCACCACGGCGTCCATGTCCTCGGCATGAACGGCGAGGATACGGTCCATCTTCGAGAAATCGAGCGAAATCCCGCCTGCCGGCGCGTTCACGTGGCCCTCCAGCGACGTGCCCGTGCCGAAGGGCACGATCGGCACGCCATGCGCCGCGCAGATCCGCACGACCTCCTGCACCTCGGCAGTGCTTTCGGGAAAGATCACCGCGTCGGGCGGCTGTGCCTTGATCCATGTCGTCGTGTGGGCATGCTGCGCGCGCAGCGCCTCGCCGGTTTCCACACGCGCGGCCCCGAGCCGCTGGCGCAGCAGGTCGAGCGCCACGGCGATCCCGGCATCGTTGCGTGGCAGATCCGCGATCAGTGCCATGAGCCTACCTCCCCTTGCCCTGCCGCAGGCAGCCTATCGCCGCGCTCGCCCCGCCTCAAGCGCCGGTCCCGGGGGCCGGAAAACGCCGGTGAGGGCGCTGCGACGCCGCAGACGCCCGGGCGGCAGCGCCCTGGCCCGAGCCGCGCGCGGGACGCGCGGCGAGAGGGGAGCCGTGCGGCGCCAGCCGCACCTTCGGATCAGCGCTGCAGGTTCACTCCGCCGCCTGGGTCTCGGCAGCGCGGGCCGCCTCGATTTCCGCGGCCTTCTGCTCGACCTG
>CAZUVG010000440.1:0-2925 GCA_964623765.1 uncultured Roseicyclus sp. | reverse complement strand
GCGCCTACCTGCTCGCCGAGGTGAAGACCGACGCGGGATCGTGGACGTGGAGCGGGATTGACCGCTGGGTCGGCGGCTCGGCCCCGGCGCTCGACACCGTGGGCACCCACGCCATCCGCATCTACGCCTCCGATACCGACACGGTGGGCGAATACATGGGCGTGGTGGCGTAACCGATGCTGGGGCTCGCCCCCCTTGCGGCCCAGCCCCTCGCGGATGACGGGCTGTCGCCTGACGCCCGTCCAGCGCCCGGCGCGGGCGCTGCCGACGGCGCGGGGCGCGCGCCCTCTGTCGTGCAGGGCTACGGGGCGCAGCCGGGGGCAGGATCGGCCTTCAACATGGGCGCGACGCCGCAGGTCAGTGGCGCGGCTCTGGCGGAGGTGCCTGCGGGCGCGGCCGCCGGCCAGGGCGCGGGGCCCGAGATCAGCGTGGGCAACCCGCACACGGCGGCCACTGGCGCGGGCAGTGCCGCGGGAAGCGGGGCGGCGCCGGCGTTGCAGGCGGATATGCGGCCGGAGACCGCGGCGGGGGCCGCGAGCGGCGCCGGGGCGCAGCCCGGCCTCGCCCTGCAGGCACAGCCGGACGCCGGGGCCGGCGCGGCGAGCGGCGCGGGCGCGACACCGGATGCGGTCACGATCTACAGCGTTGACACCGGGGCCGGCGCCGCCTCCGGCTCCGGCCTTGTGCCGGGCCTTTACATCACGTCCCACCTTCTCATGGGCGCAGGAGCGGCAGAGGGCAGCGGGACGCAGGTTGAGCCCGTGGTGCCCGAGGCGGTCGCACTTGGCGCGGGCGCGGCGGAGGGGAGCGGGCGCGCGCCAACGATCGAGATCTTCGTGCCGCGGTTCCGGTTCCAGCACATCGACGGGCCTCGCCCGAACGCGGCGGCGGCGCATCCGGCGGCCACCTCGGCCAAAGTCCGGCGCTCTCGGGGCGGCGCCACGATCGGCCAGCGACCGAATCGCGCGGACCTTGGATAAGACCGCAATATGCGATAAATAGGGTGCGAGACAGGAGGCCGAGGCATGGCGTTCCATATCAAGCAGAACGACACGGCCCCCGCCTTGCGCGCGACCCTCCGCAACGGCGACGGCACCGCGGTCGATCTGACGAGCGCGTCGGTGGATTTCCACATGCGCAAGTCGAGTGACGGAGTGTTCGACGTGGCCCCGGCCGGCACGCCCGTTACAGGCGGGGCCACGATCGTGGACGCGCCGTCCGGTGTCGTCGAATACCAGTGGGCCGAAGGGGACACGGGGGAGGCCGGAGAGTTCTCCGCCGAGTTCCAGGTGACGCACATCTCCGGCGAGGTCGAAACCTTCCCCAACGATGGCTACCTCCGCGTCATTGTCACCGGGGAGATCGCCTGATGCTCTTGGCCGCCGCTCTGTGCTCGACCGTCATTGTCTACCACGACCGGGGCGGGCGCATCTTGGACCGCATCGCCGAGGTCGCCATGCTGCGGCAGCAGGAGTGCCCTGTCGAGATCGTGGGCACCTGCATGTCCTCCTGCACGCTGTATCTCGGCCTTGAGCGCGTCTGCGTCGTGCCCGAAGCCCGGATCACGTTTCACGGGCCGTGGAGCACGAACGGCCACATGAGCGAGGCGAGCTTCGACCGATGGTCGGAGATCATGGCGCGGCACTACCCCGAGCCGCTCGCCCGCTGGTTCCTTGAAGAAGGCCGCTACGGCGAGTTCGTTGTCAGCGGCGAGGATCTGATCGTGGCCGGAATCAGCGAGGAGTGCCCGTGACCGACCCGGAGCAGTTTCGAGCCATGAGCGACAAGCTCGACCGTATGAGTGACCGATCAGAAGAGCGCCACACGGAGCTTTGCCAGCGCATCGCGAAGCTCGAGAAGGGAGCGGACCACATGGAGAAGCAGATGGCCACGCTGCACTCGGTCGAGCTCAAGGGCGCGGGCCGCGATGCCCGCGAGATGCAGCGGGAGACGACGTTCGACAACTGGCGAAGCGTGGCGGCCGTTCTGATTTCCGTTGCCGCGCTCGCCTATTCGGTATGGCGGAACGGAGGCCCGACATGAGGCATATCGACGAGATCTGGGTCCACTGCTCGGCCACGCGGCCACGGTGGTGGCAGGAGAAGACCGCAGCGCAAAAGGCAGACGAGATCCGCCGCTGGCATGTCGAGGATAACGGGTGGCGGGACATCGGGTATCATTTCGTGATCGACCGCGACGGGACGGTGGTCGAGGGGCGCCCGCTCGACGAGCAGGGTGCGCATGTCTACGGGCACAACGACAACTCGATCGGCATCTGCCTTCTTGGCGGGCACGGAAGCAACGAAAACGATGCCTTCTTCGACCACTTCACGTCCGATCAGGACAAGGCGCTGCGCAACCTGATCGACCGGCTCAAGGGGCGGTTCGCGATCAAGAGCGTGCGGGGGCACAACGAGGTCGCAGCCAAGGCGTGCCCCGGCTTCGATGTGCAGCGGTGGCTCAAGAAGAAGCCGCCGCGGCCGTCGCTCGCTGGCGCGGTGGCCACGGATGCGGAAACGGGTGGCGCGGCAGGCGGCTTTGGCTCCATCGTCGTCGCGCTTTTCGCCGCCCTCACTGATCTTCCCGAGGGGGTCCAATATGCGGCCCTTGCGCTCGGCGGCTTCCTCGTCCTTCTGACGGTGAGCAAGAGGCTGCGGAGGCTTCTGTGATGGGCGCTCGCCTCTGGGCCTCCGTGGCCACCACGGCGGCGGGGCTGGCCCTTCTGGGGCTCGTGGCGGCCGCGATCTGGCGGGAAGGCTTGAGCGATGCGTTCGACAGGGTGCGCGAGGGCAACGAAGAGGCGATCGACGATGCGCTTGGGGGTATTCGCAGCGGCGCTGAGTGCCGCGCTCGTGGCGGGGTGTGGTGGCCCCAGGCCGGAGGGGGTGGCAAGTGCCGACCCGTCCCGAGCCTCCCTCAAGGGAC
>CAZUVG010000439.1:0-2944 GCA_964623765.1 uncultured Roseicyclus sp. | reverse complement strand
TGATTCAATTTATTCATACCATCTAGCACCCTTTTCTGAAGAACACGGGATTGGCTCTTTCAGCAGGAGACGTTCAGCAACTTCGCCGCGATCCGCGCGATCCGGTTGCGGATGCTCTCGGCCGCAAGGTGGACGGCGACGGCAGCCCCGGGAGTGAAACGGCAGGAATAGGAGCCTGCCGCGATGGACCAGCGATCCTTCTGGGTGTCGATCTCCAGGTTCACGGTGATCTGATCGGGCTGCAGGCCAAGCTGCTCGGCCACGATCTGCGCGATGACGGTCTGGTGCCCCTGTCCCTGCACGGTGACGTCGCTGGTCACGCTCACCGATCCCAGCGCGTCGACGCCGATCGTGGCCATCGAGATCGCGCCGTTCTTCGGGCCGGACCGTTCGCGCTGCTCGCCGGTCAGGAGCGTGCTGAGATACCCCATGTTCGACATGCCCGGCTCGACGACGGCCGCGAAACCCACGCCGTAGTGCTTCCCGGCCGCGCGGGCTGCGTCGCGGCGCCGGTACAGCTCGTCGAGGCGCCCGTCGCCGATCGCCACGTCGATCGCGCGCTGGTAGTCGCCGGAATCGTAGAGCGCTCCGGCCGCGGCGCGATAGGGGAAGCTGCCTGCCGGGACGAGATTGCGCCGGATCACATCGAGCGGGTCGAGGCCCAGTTCCACTGCGATCCGCTGCATCAGCCGTTCGAGCGAAAGATAGAGCTGGGGTCCGCCGAACCCCCGCACCAATGCGGCCGGCATCTTGTTGGACAGCACGACCCGCTGGTCCAGCGCGAGATGGCGAATGTCGTAGGCGCCCGTCATCGCACCCTGCATGCGATAGAGCGGGCCGGGCATTGGGGCGCGCAGATAGGCGCCGTAGTCCTCGACGTTCTCCATCCTCAGGGCCTCGATACGGCCGTCTTCCGAAACGGCGGCCTCGATGCGGCTGATCCTGTTCGGCCCGGAACTCGCCGAGAGCAGGTGCTCGAGCCGGTCCTCGACCCATTTGACCGGCCGGCCACAGACCCGCGACGCGAGCGCCATGAGCACGGCGTAGGGGAAAACCGACAGCTTGATGCCGAAGCTCCCTCCGCTGTCCGCCGGCGTGCGCAGCCGCAACCGCGCGCCGGGGACACGGAGCGCCCTTGCCATGACGGGCTGGATGCTGAACGGGCCCTGGAAGTTGGTGAACACGTCGTATTCGCCGATCGCGCGCCGGTAGTCGGCGACGACGACGAAACATTCCATGGGCGTGTAGGAGCTTCTCGGGTACTCGACAGTCAGGCCGACCGTTCGCGGTGAGCGGGCGAAGGCGTCGTCGGGATCGCCGTAGGTGAACTTGCGGCGATGCACCTCGTTGCTGCCGGCGCTTTCGTGCAACAGCGGCGCGTCGTCCTTCAACGCCTCGAGCGTGTCCACGACGACGGGCAGTTTCTCGTACTCCACCTCGACCAGTTCGGCCGCATCCTCGGCCACGTAGCGTGACTCCGCGACCACCAGTGCAACCGGCTCGCCCACGTAGCGGACCTTTTCCACGGCCAGGCTCCACTGGTCGATGGGTTGCTTGACCGCCACGAGGAACGGGTCCGACATGCCGCGGATGTCCTCCCCTGTCAGGACCGCAGCGACGCCCGGGTGTCTGGCTGCAGCACCCGTGTCGATGCCGACGATCCGGGCATGCGCCTCGCTGGAGCGGACGACATGGGCGTGCAACGTGCCCTTAGATGTCGCAACGTCGTCGGCGTAACGACCCTCGCCGCGGAGCAACGCCTCGTCCTCCAGTCGCTCATGGGACGTGCCGAGGACGCGGCCGCCGCTCTCGCTTCGGCCGACGTCGGCATCAAGCGGCGCCATGGTTTCAGCCGAGGCATCGTCTGCTCGCATCCCTATCCTCCCCTGCCGGACCCGGAAGAATATCCGTTTCGCCGCACCCGGTTGGGCCGGCCTGACCGCGCCTAAAGGCATTTTGGCACAATAAAACCAAATTTGAATTTGGCAAGGGTCCGCTCGTCGAAAATCCGGGTGCCTGCGCCGCCGTGACGCGCTCCGTCGCGCGTCTTCGCGAGGGTCCCGCGTCAGTGCCTCTGCGAGACGGCGGCCTCTATCTCGCCGCGCAGCCATGCATGCGGCTCGCTCTTCTGCGTTCGCTCGCTCCACGCCATGTTGACGCTGAACCCCGGTAGCTCGAACGGCAGGTCCATGGGCTGCAGAATGTCGCCGAACTGGCGCACGAGGCGCGTCGGCGCGACGGCAACGAGAGACGAGCCGGACAGCACCGCCGGCAACAGGAAGAAGCTGGGCATCGTGAGGACGATCCGCCGTCGGCGACCGAGCTCGGCAAGGGCCTCGTCGATCGGGTCGACAAGGCGGGAATCGGCTGTCGCCACCCGGACCTGACCGAGTTCGCAGAAACGGTCGAGGTCCGGCGCGGTCTCGAGACACGGATGGCCGCGGCAGGCGGTGCCGGTGAAGGTCTCGCGGAAGAGCGGCCTCACCCGTGCCCCCGAAACCGGAGTGGACATCAGCGTGATCGCGACGTCCACGTCTCCCTCGGAAAGCTGCCTTCCGATTTCCGGGTCCAGCCGTCGCACGACCAGCTCGGTCCGCGGGCTCGCCTGGTTGATGCGTTCGAGAAGCGGCGCCACGACAGCGAAAAGACCGAAGTCATTGGCCCCGATGACGAAGCGGGCTGCCTGGGCGCGTGGGTCGAAGTCCTGCGGTGCGGTAAGCTTCTCGGCCTCGTTCAGGATCGAATCGACCCGGCCGGCGACTTCAAGCGCCCGAGGCGTGGGCGTGATCCCGCGCCCGTGCGGCACGAAGAGCGGGTCGTCCAGCGAATGGCGAAGGCGATTGAGCGCCGCGCTCACGGCCGGCTGGGACAGGTTGAGCCGTGCGGCGGCGCGGGTGACGCTCCGCTCCTGAAGCAGGACACGAAGAATGCGGAGAAGGTTGAG
>CAZUVG010000438.1:0-2967 GCA_964623765.1 uncultured Roseicyclus sp. | reverse complement strand
ATCGCGCCAGAATTTCCACTGCGAGCAGAAGTAACAGGTGAAGGGGCAGCCACGCGCCATGTTGGGGATCGCGACCTTCACGCCGAGGGGCACGTAGATGTACTTGTCCCATTCAAGCAGCGACCAGTCGGGATCGATGCCGTCGATATCCTTCACCGTGGAAGCGGCGGGCGTGGCCACGATGTCCTCGCCGTCGAGGAACGCGAGACCCTTGATCTTGCGGCGATCCTCCACGAGGCGGCCATCCGCGATGGCGCGCATGACCTCGACGATGATCTCCTCGCCCTCGCCACGCACGATCAGGTCGATGCCCTTGGCCTCGGAGAGGACCTGGCGATACATGAAGGTCGCGTGGATGCCGCCGAGGATCGTGACCGCGTCAGGCACGACCTCCTTGGCGAGCGCCAGCGTCTCCTCGGCGACGTAGATCGAGGGTGTGATGGCCGTGGTGCCGATGACGTCCGGCCGAAGCTCGGCCAGCTTCACGCGGAGCTGTCCGGGGCTCAGGTCGTTCGTCATCGCGTCGATGAAGTGGATGTCGGTGAAGCCCGCGGCCTTCAGGGACCCTGCGAGATAGGCCACCCAGGCGGGCGGCCAGTTGCCAGCGATCTCGGCGCCCCCGGAATGGTAGTTGGGGTGGATTAGACAGATGCGCATGGCCCGACTCCCGTGATTGTGTCAGGCCAGCAGATCACCCTTTGTGTCAACTTGTATTGACACATGTCAAACGGAAGGACCCGACCTCGCGTCATCCCCTTGAAACGACTCGGCAAATGCGCGCAAAATTGTCGCAGGCAAAGGGAACCGGCAGCGTCGCTGCGGGCGTTGTCCGGAAAACACCAGACGCGGGGAGTGCGCGATGTGGGACCGGATGCTTGACCGAATGCTGCGCGACTTCGTGAAGGTCGGCAGGCTCAGGATCGTCTATCCGGGCGGAGAGGAGCGGGCCTATGGCGAGGTGGGAGCCGCGCCGATCACCATGCGGATGAAGAATCCCGCCCTGCCCCGGCGCTTCATCTTCAATGCGGAGATGACGCTGGGCGAGGCTTACATGGATGGCGATATCGAGATCGAGGGTGACGATCTCGAGGGCTTCATGACGCTGGTCACGCACAACGCGGCGCGGGCGAAAGGCGTCTGGTGGCGGAAACTCGGTCACCGGATCCGCTATCTCCGGCGGAAGGTCGACCAGTGGAACCCGGCCTTCAAGGCGCGCGAGAACGTGGCACATCACTACGACCTGTCGGGGGAGCTCTACGATCTCTTCCTCGATACCGACCGGCAGTATTCCTGCGCCTATTTCGCCGACCCCTCGATGACCCTGGAGGAGGCGCAGGCGGCCAAGAAGCATCACATCGCGGGCAAGCTCCTGCTGGAACCCGGCATGGAGGTCTTCGAGATCGGCTGCGGCTGGGGCGGCATGGCGCTGACGCTGGCGCGCGACTACGGCGTGAAGGTGCTGGGCGTTACGCTGAGCGAGGAGCAGCACAAGGTGGCGACGGAACGCGCGGAGGCCGCGGGGCTGTCGGACCGGGTGCGCTTCGAGCTGAAGGACTACCGCGCGGTGAAGGGGCAGTTCGACCGGATCGTGTCGATCGGCATGTTCGAGCATGTGGGCGTGCCGCATTACCGCGAGTATTTCGACACGGTGCGCGACCGGCTGAAGGATGATGGCGTGGCGCTGATCCACACGATCGGGCGCGCGGCGCCGCCCGGAACCACCAGCCCCTGGATCGCGAAATACATCTTCCCGGGCGGCTACGTCCCGGCGATGTCTGAGATGGCACAGGCGTTCGAGGAAGCCGATCTCTACCCCTGCGACCTCGAGGTCTGGCGGCTGCATTACGCCGAGACGCTGAAGCACTGGTACGAACGGTTCGTCGCCAGCGAGGACCGCGCCCGCGCGCTCTATGACGAGCGGTTCTGCCGGATGTGGCGGTACTACCTCAAGGCCTGCGAGCTGACGTTCAGATACAACCGCCAGTGCGTCTTCCAGGTTCAACTGGCCAAGGAGCAGCGCGCGGTGCCGCTGACGCGGGATTACCTCCATCCGCGGGAGGTCGGGATGCAGCAACTCTCCGCCGCCGAGTGAGACGGCCGCGGCCGGTCAGGCTGTCGTGTCGGACAAGAGGTTCAGGACCATGACGCCCGCCACGATCAGCGCGATGCCGACCCAGGCAGCGGTGTCGAGCCGTTGCCCGTAGACCACGAGGCCGATGATCGTGACCGCCGCCACGCCAAGGCCCGACCATATCGCGTAGGTCACGCCCAGCGGCAGGACGAGGAGGACCCGGGCAAGCAGGTAGAAGGCCACGCCGTAACCAAGGACCACGACCGCGACGGCCCCGGGTCGCGTGAAGCCCGCAGAGGCCTTGAGCGCGGTGGTACCCACGACTTCGGCCACGATGGCCAGAACGAGCATGAACCAGTGCATTCGGGCGTCCTCCGTCGCGTGACGTGTCCGCCGTAGCGGCGACATACCGCGGTGGCAAGCCGTGCCGCCCGATGCCCCGCGACAATCCCTTGCGCCCCGGGCGCGCGCCTCTATAACGCCCACGATTTGCGTGCCGCAGGCGCAAGCGTACGCGCGGCCCAGGCTCCGGGGGATATCATGCCGAAGAGAGACGACATCCGCTCGATCATGATCATCGGCGCGGGGCCCATCATCATCGGCCAGGCCTGCGAGTTCGACTATTCCGGGGCGCAGGCCTGCAAGGCGCTCAAGGAGGAAGGCTACCGCGTCGTCCTCGTGAACTCCAACCCCGCGACGATCATGACCGACCCGGGACTGGCCGACGCGACCTACATCGAGCCGATCACGCCGGACATCGTCGCGAAGATCATCGAGAAGGAGCGGCCCGACGCGCTCCTGCCCACCATGGGCGGGCAGACCGGGCTCAACACCTCGCTGGCGCTCGAGGAGATGGGGGTGCTGGAGAGGTTCGGCGTCGAGATGATCGGTGCCCG
>CAZUVG010000437.1:1543-2977 GCA_964623765.1 uncultured Roseicyclus sp. | reverse complement strand
CCCGTCTTGTCGCTGGCGATCAGCGTGCAGGCGCCCAGCCCCTCGACCGCCGGCAGCTTGCGCACGATCACGTTGCGTTTCGCCATGCGGTTTGAGCCGATGGACAGCGCGACCGTGGTCGCCACGGGCAGGCCGGCCGGAATCGCGGAGACGGCCAGCGCCACCGCGAGGAAGAAGATGTCCAGAAGATCGTCGCCCCGCACCGCCTGGATCAGGCCGAGCACGATGATCGCGCCCAGGATGGCGATGGCGATGACGCGGGTGAAGCGGCGCATCCTGAGGACGAGCGGTGGAAGCTGCTCTTCCTCGGTGAGAGATTCCGCGATACGCCCGAGCTCGGTCATCGTTCCGGTGCGGCAGACGATGCCGGTGCCGCGGCCGCTCGCCACCGTGCTGCCGGCGTGCAGAAGCGTCGCCCGGTCGCCGAGCGGCATGTCGGGGTCAAGATCCGCATCGGCGCGCTTGGCGACCGGCACGGATTCGCCCGTCAGGAGGGACTCGTCGGCCCGCAGGTCCTGCGTGCGCAAGAGCCGGAGGTCGGCGGGAACCGACGCGCCCGACGTCACCGAGACGAGGTCGCCGGGAACCAGCTCCTTGCTGTCCACCTCCTCGCGTTCGCCCTCGCGCGTGACGAGGGCGGTGATCTGCATCGCCTGCTTCAGCGATTGCGCCGCGCTTTCGGCCTTGTATTCCTGGTAGGTGCCGAGGCCCGCATTGAACAGCAGGACGGCGAAGATGAAGGCCGCGTCCTCGATGTTGCCGATAGCGAGCGAGATCATACCCGCGATCAGCAGGATGTAGATCAGCGGGTCGCGGAACTGCCGGAGGAACGTGCGTAAAACCGTCTCGCGCTGTCGCTCGGGCAGCTTGTTCGGCCCGTAGCTCTCCAGCCGCCTTCTGGCCTCGCGGTCGCTCAACCCTTCACGTGGGTCACTGTCGAGACCGGCGACCGCGTCGTCGCCTGGCACCGCGTGCCACGACCGTTCGGCCAGATCTTCACGTCGAGGCAGATCGCCCTCCGCCATCCGTCCTTGCCTTCGCCCGAGCGTGTCTGCAGGCTCGACCATCCTAGGCAGCCCCCGCGCGATGAATGGCGGCGAACTGGTCAAGCAGGGCAAGCGCCTCGCCCCGGTGCCGCCGGAAGGTATTGCACCCGATGATCGGGCCGGTCCCGCCGCCTTGCTGCATGGCAGGCATTTCGTCGGGGAGGTCGTCCTTCTTTCTGGCGCTTCCAACCGGCAAGAGGACATGCTGTCCGTGCGTCAGCAGACGCACGGTATCGGCGTTCGTGTCGGTGAAGTCGCGCTTGCAATGCGACAGGAGTCGCCGGACCGGCTCGGTGAACTGCACGACATCGCTCCTCTGGCTGGGCAACGCTCAGCTCCGAGCGTTGACGCTGCGGTTCTGGCGGGGCGCTGCGCGCGCCACCTCCTC
>CAZUVG010000437.1:0-1533 GCA_964623765.1 uncultured Roseicyclus sp. | reverse complement strand
GAAGATCGCGTTCAGCTCTGCCACGCCGGTGCCGCTCCGGAAACGGCACCGTCTGTCGCCGACCTTGAGGTCACCGCCTTTCGCGCGCCCCTCCCCGGGAAGGCGACCCTTCACCGTCTCGTTCCGGAGCAGGTAGTCGCGGTTGCCGGCCCGCACGACGTCGTTCACCGTGACGAACTCGGACTCGGGCGCCTCGCGCGGGATTTTCGATGTGGCCCGGCCAATCCGGCCGAGACGGTCAATGGCGCCGCGTGCGGTCATGTCCGCAATCTCCGTCTGGTCAGGACGTCGGGTCCTCCTCGGCCCGCGCAGGGAATGCTCGGGCGAACAGCCACGCTATTGCGACAGGCCGAAATCGCTCGGCTCGAACAGCGTGAGTTCCTCAAGCTGGTCGGGGGAAGACAGCGTGTCGATCGTCACCTGGTCCGTGCCGAAACGGAGGGCGCCGAATGGCACGACCACGTCCGATCCGCCCAGCCCGACGAAACCGCCGATGGAGATGATCGCATGCGTCACGCGATCGCCGCTGATTATGATGCCGGAGATGTCGCCGATCTCGGCGCCGATAGCGTTGAAGACCTGCCGCCCCTCGATGTCTTCGGCCAGTTCGTGTCCGGCGATGCCGTTGCCGTTGGCCGATCCTGACGCAATGCCGCCGCTTCGGTCGCCGTTCGTGTCCCTCTCTTGCGCACCAATTCCCGGCGGCAGGGAAACCAACGCGACGGCCAAGCTCAAGACATGCCAACGGCTGAAAGATCGCATTATGGCCTCCTGTGGCGAAGCGCCCTTGTTCTGCCTCGCGTATGGATGTTCAACAGAACGAACTCCCAACGGTTCCGAGCAGGCCCCGTCTCGAGGATCAGATCGATGATCGGAATGAACCGGTCGAGCTTCGCCCGTTCGGGAGACTTCGAAAGGCGATATCCGGGCGGCACCGGGTGCTTCAGGGTCTTCGACACCGTCTTGCGGTCGATCCCAACTGACTGGGCGGCTGCTCGCTCGCCCAGCCCATCGACATGGCACGCCCGCTGCACGCGCGCATAGCGAATATTGTCACCACATCAGCTAACGCAGCCTGAGGCCGGTATCCGGGTCGAAGAACAGTGCTGCCGACACATCTACGGCGAGGCTCGTCCGGCTGCCGGGCCGCGGGGCCTGCTGGTCATGCGCTTCCACGATCAGCTTCGCGCCGCCGGGTGCTGTCAGGTAATGGTAGCTGACGCCGCCGAGATGCTCGGAGAGGTCCACGACGTGGCTGTTCCCTTCCGCGAGGCGCATCTGGTTGGGTCTGAGGCCGACCGTGACCGGACCATCGCCGGACATGCCGCGAGGCGCCGGCAGGTCGACCGGGCCAAGGTCGGGCGCCGTCACCCTGCCGCCCGAGGCCGTGCCGTCGAAGAAGTTCATCGACGGGCTGCCGATGAAGCCCGCGACGAAGCGGTTGTCGGGATCGTTGTAGAATTCCAGCGGACGGCCGACCTGCTCGATCCGTCCTGCCCGAAGGACGACGATCTTGTCGGCGAGCGTCATCGC
>CAZUVG010000436.1:0-2979 GCA_964623765.1 uncultured Roseicyclus sp. | reverse complement strand
CCCTCCGTCGCGGGCGGCCATGTCGACCTTGCAGCCGCGCTCGGCGCGCTTGGGCAGGCGGGTCTTACGCGCGTCTTCTCCGAGGGGGGCGGCACGCTTGCCGCAGCGCTGCTCGCGGCGGACCTGGTGGACGACCTGTTCCTCGTCACCGCCGGCCGGGCCATCGGGGCGGAGGGGACGCCGGCCGTGGGCGCCATGGGCATCGCGGCCCTCGCCGAGGCGCCGCGGTTCGGACTGGCGGAGACGCGGACCCTCGGCGACGACGTTCTCAGCCGCTGGGCGCGGCGAGACCCGCCAAGGGAATGAATGCGGTAAATTGGATTTAAATCTGTGGATAAATGGCCATAAAACCGCTTTTGACATTGAGAAAAGTCATTCGTGATGCGCCGCCCGCCAGCCTGAGATCCAACTCTGTAGCCGTGCCAAGAGGCTCAGGCGGGGCGGCCGGGCCGCGCCCTCGCCCGACGCCAGCCGGTCGGCTGCCACTTCCACGGTGCAGGGCAGTTCGGACACCGGATCGCGGTAGCGCGGATAGGCAATCAGCACCGCGTGGACGAGTGCCGCGATCGAGGGGCGCGCCTTTCTCCGTGCCGGGATATGCCCGAGGTCCCTTGTCAGGCCCCATCCGGCGTAGAACGGCGCGCCGAGCGTCGTGACCGGAACCCCGCGGACGAGCGCCTCGAAGCCGAGGCCGGAAGTGATCGTCACGACCCTGTCGGCCTGCGCGACCAGTGCGGCCGGATCGGCACCTGCGGCGACACGATCGGCGATCTCGGCCAGTTCCCCGATGGCGGCCGCACCCTTTCGCAATCCCGCCTCGACGTCCGGATGCGGCTTGTAGACGATGAAACCCTGCGGATGAAGGCGCCGCGCCGCCCGCAGCAGCTCGAGGTTCGTCGCCACGTCGTCCGCCCCGCGCAGTATCGAGGCGTCGTCCTCCACCTGTCCCGGAACGAGGATGACGGGCCTGTCCGGGGGCGCCTCGAGGCTCTCGCCGGCGCCGCCGAGATTGTATTTCGTCAGCCCCTCGCGCCGCAACATCCCGATCAGCCGTTCCGCACGCAGGAGTCTCGGTGCAGGAAGCCGGGCCGCCTCTGCGATCAGCCTCTCCAGCCGGCTCTCGCGCCGCGGATCGTAATAGATGCCGATGTCGTCCTGCACGAGCGAAAGCGGCGGTACGAGCTTTGCCCCGAGACCCCGCGACCGGAGGAACCCGTCCTCGACCCGGTAGAGGGGCCGCCCGGCCCCGGTGCAGGCGCGGGCGAGTTCCGGACTCTCGCGGCCGGCCCAGACCTGCACGGGGCGTCCGTCCTCGGCCGCGCGGGCTACGTCCGCGAAATACTGCACGCGGCTGCCGCCGTTCCCGAAGAAGGCGGCGTGATGTGCGCGTTTCCACGCCCGTATCCCCACGGCAGCATAGCCGTGTCGGTCCTCCCGCCACGCCCGCGCCTGTGCCTCGAGCGCGCCGAGCGCATCCTCCAGCGGGCAAAGACGGTCGCGGCAGGGGTCGTACCAGACGGGATACAGGATCAGGGCCGCCGCCACGAGCTGCGCCCGCGTCAGGGGCCGTCCGCGCCGTTCCGGCACCGGCCGGCGGTCGTCCGTCAGGCCCCAGCCGGCGTAGAAGGGCACGCCGAACGTGACCGGCTTGTGGCCGGCGAGAATGGCCTCGAAGCCAAGCTGGCTCGAGACGGTGTAGACCGCGCGGGCATGCTCGAAGAGGCGCCACGGCGAGACCGGGCGCAGATCGATCTCGACGCCGTCCGGCAGGTCGGCAGGATCGAAATGCCCGGGTCTGTGGCCGGCGACCGTCTCGGGATGGGCCTTGATCACGATGTGCGCGTCTGGGTGATCCTGCCGCGCCCAGGCGAGCATCTCCGCAAAGCTCATGTCGTTTGCCTGGCCCAGCCGGATCGAGGCGTCGCCGCGGGTCTGGTCGGCGACGAGGACGAAGCCCGGTTCGGGTGGCTCGAGCGCGGGGTCCACCGCGGCGTATTTCGACAGGTGTCCTTCGGCCATGCGCGCCATTGCCTCGCGTGCGCGGTCGAGAAGGACGGTGTTGTCGAGAGGATGGCGCGCGAGCAGGGTCTCGAGGTCGGAGGGCCGCGTCGCGTCGAAGTGGATGCCGGACCGGTCGATGACCAGTCCGAGCGGCGGCTCGCCCCCGCGGCCGGGTTCGAGCGAGCGGAGAAAGGCGTCCTCCACCCGAACCAGCGCAGCGCCGAAGGCCGCCGCCGCCTTCTCGCCGCGTGCGGCATGGGACGAGTGACCCCAGACGAGCACATCGTCCCCGTCGTCGGGCTTGCCCAGGCGCAGGTCGTATCCCGCAAGCGAAAGGATCCGGCGCACGCGCGCGTTGGTCAGGAAGCCCGCGTTGAAATGGTAGCCGGCGCGCCGAACATGCGCCGGCGCCGCCCCGGCCCTCGCGCCTGCCGCTGTTCCCGTCTCGTCCGCCGCGGCCTCCGACCAGGGCGGACGATCCCGGCCGTCCCTGTCCGGCGGGCGCGTCCGGTCAGGCGGCATGACGTCCTATTCGCTCAGGTTCGAGACGGTGTTGGCCAGGCTTGCAGGACCGGCGAGGGACCCCGTCAGGCCGCTGATCGCGTTGTTCCACTGGCTGATCGGTGCGGAGGTGACGTAGACCGTGTCGCGGTCGCGGATGAGGAAGTCGCGTGCCTCGAACATGCCCGTGGGATCGGTCAGGTCGAGCACGTACACGAAGCGCTGTGTGCCGACGAGGTCGTGGCGGCCAAGCACGGCATTCGCCATCTCCTCGGGCTCGTTGCGTAACACGAAGACGCCGGCCGGGTTGGCGAGCAGCGGGTTGAGACCGCCCACCGAGGCGATCGCCTCGATCGCGGAGATGCTGCGGCGCTCGAATTCGACGATGTTCTGCCGCCCCGTGGCGCCAAGGGCGACGATGTAGCAGGCGCCCTCGGCGGCGGAACTGTTCCTCGAGGCTGGGCAGATCGGTCCCCG
>CAZUVG010000435.1:0-2980 GCA_964623765.1 uncultured Roseicyclus sp. | reverse complement strand
TAGGCCTCGATCACCTGTTCGTTGGCCTTGATCTCGTCGATCGTGCCCTCGGCCAGCACGCGGCCCTCGGCCATGACGATGACCGGGTCGCAGAGCCGCCCGATGAAGTCCATGTCGTGCTCGATCATGCAGAAGGTGTAGCCGCGTTCACGGTTCAGGCGCTGGATCGCCTCGCCGATCGTCTTGAGAAGCGTCCGGTTCACGCCGGCGCCGACCTCGTCGAGGAAGACGATCTTGGCGTCGACCATCATCGTGCGGCCAAGTTCCAGCAGCTTCTTCTGACCGCCCGAGACCATGCCTGCCGGGTGATCGGCCAGGTGCTCGATCGTCAGGAACTCCAGAACCTCGTCCGCCTTCGCGCGCAGCGCGCGTTCCTCCTCGGCGATGCGCTTGCGGCCGAACCACGTGTTCCAGAGCGTCTCGCCCGACTGTCCGGGCGGCACCATCATCAGGTTCTCGCGGCAGGAGACCCTTGGCGAACAACTCGTGCGGCGTGAGGCCGGTGATGTCCTCGCCGTCCATGACGACGCGTCCGCTGGTGGGCGGAAGGACGCCCGCCACGACGTTGAAGAGCGTCGTCTTGCCCGCGCCGTTCGGCCCTACAAGACCCGTGATCGAGCCCGTCTCGATCGTCAGGCTCGCACCGTCCACGGCGTGGAACCCGCCGAAATGCTTGTGAATGTCCTCGACGACGATCATCGCAAGGTGTCCCCCGTAAACGAAGCAGCCCGGTCGCTGTGCCGGGCTGCCCCATTGGCTCAGGTCGGATCCGGGATCAGCGGAATCCCGCGGTCACGATCTCGCCGCCCTCGACCTCGATCTCGCGGTAGCTGCCGGCCGATTCGCCGCCCCCGATCAGTTCCACCGCCGAGGCGCCGACATAGTCGATCTCCTCGCCGGCCGCGATGAGTTCGAGCGCGCGGCCCAGTTCGCCCGGCAGGATCGGCTCGCCCGGTGCATTGGCGATGTCCATGATGTGCTCGGCATAATCCGTCGGCGTCGTCGATTCCGCGGCCTGCATGGCCAGCAGGATCAGTGCGGCCGCATCGTAGCTTTCCTTCGAGAAGGGCGAGGTGCCGTCGAAGCCCGCTTCCTCGGCCATGCCCTCGAAGATCGCTGCGCCCTCGCTGTCGGTGCCGGGATGCTGGCCGAAGGAGCCGTCGATGTCCGAACCGAAGTTCTCCACCAGCGCCGAGCCGACCATTCCGTCGGGAAACACGAAGGTCTCGAATGCACCGGTGTCGAGTGCGGACTGGATGATGCCCGAGCCGCCCTGGTCGACGTAGCCCGCGACCACGAGCGCGTCGCCCCCGGCCGACGCGAGTGCACCGACCTCGGCGGAGTAGTCCGCGCGGCCGTCCTCGTGCGCGGCCACGAGCGTCACGGTTCCGCCCATCTCCTCGAAGGCGGCCGCGAAGCTGTCGGCAAGCCCCTGTCCGTAGTCGTTGTTGGTGTAGGTCACCGCGACCTCGTCGATGCCGCGGTCCATGATGTTCTCGGCCATCACGACGCCCTGCCGCGCATCGGAGGGTGCGGTGCGGAAGAACAGGCCGTTGTCCTCCATGGTCGAAAGCGCCGGCGAGGTGGCCGAGGGCGAGATCATCACCATGCCGTTGGGCACGGCCACGTTGGTCAGGATCGAGGTGGTCACTCCCGAGCAGTCGGCCCCCATGATGCCGTTCACGCCGTCAGAGGTGATCAACCGCTCGGCCGCCGCGTTGGCGGCGGCGCTGTCGATGCAGGTGGAATCTGCGCGGATCGAGGTGACGGTCATCCCACCCATGAGGTTGCCGCTTTCGCTGATTTCCTGCATCGCGAGTTCGGCGCCGTCTGCCATGTGCGGCGTGATCGATTCAATCGGGCCGGTGAAGCCCAGGATCACGCCCAGCTTCACTTCTTCCTGTGCCGTCGCTGTGCTGCCAAGCGCAATCGTGGCCGCCGAGGCCATCAGGATCTTCTTCATCGTTCGACTCCCTGTCGTTGCACCCTTTCGGGTCCGGTTATGGGCGGTGAGACTAGCCGGGCGTATCGGCGGTGAAAAGAGGGCGCGTGCACGGATGCTCCCGGCGGTCCGGGCCGCGGTCAAAACTTCAGCGTGCCGTTGTCCCAAAGAGCCTCAGCCGCGAGACACCGCCGTCGGGATGGATGTTGAAGCGGACATGCGTCACCGGCCCCAGGCGCACGAGTTCATCGCGGAAGGGATGCTCGGCGTCCGGCCCCAGCTTCTGCTCGGGCAGGAGCGTCTTCCAGAACATCGAATCGGTGATGAGCGCATCCGTCAGCCCGTCGCCGAAGTTGCGCATGTCGGCGGCCTGGATCGAGGCTCGATCAGGATAGTTGCCCTTGAAATGCGCGGTGTCGATCACGGCCTTCTCGATCTCGCCGCGGGCGCCGAGCGCGATGATCATCCAGTCATAGCCCGGCTCGCGCCGGCGCCGCGTCTCCCATCCGTCGCCCATGTTGATGCCGCGACCGGGCGCGAGCAGGCGGTTGTAGTCGCCGTAATGGGCATCCGAGAAGCCGAGGATGCGGCCGCCGTTCAGCGCCGCGGCAAGGTCGATCTCGCCCTTGGCATTGGCCTCGTAGAGTTCCGGCACGCCGTAGGCGCGCAGGCGCGCGATCCCGCCGTCGGGATAGATATGCACCCGCAGATGCGTCCAGCTCTCGAAGCTCTGGCAGGCGAAGTAGTGATGCGCGGACGGCCCCAGTGCCTTGTGGGGCAGGATCTCCACCCAGCGCTGGTCCTCCGGCGGCTGGTCGCAACGATGCGAACAGGCCTCGATCCGGACAGCCGGCGCGTAGTTGCCGGTGAAATGCGAGGTATCGACGTCGAAGCCGATGATGCGACCCGCGCCGGCGAGCTTGACGATGGCGAAATCGTGGCCACCGTCCCGGCGGCGCTGCGTCTCCCAGCCGTCCATCCACTTGCCGTGGTCGTCGAACTTGCCGTCCAGGAAGACTGCGCCGTGGTCCTGCAGCA
>CAZUVG010000434.1:0-2987 GCA_964623765.1 uncultured Roseicyclus sp. | reverse complement strand
GCGATCCGGGATAACGAGACGGCGGCCGAGGCCATGGGCAAGGACGTGAAGCGGCGTCACCTGCAGGTCTTCGTGCTGGGATCGGCCGTGCTGGGGCTCGCGGGCGCGATGATGACGACGCTCGACAGCCAGCTCGTGCCGGGAACCTACCAGCCGCTCCGTTTCACCTTCCTCATCTGGGTCATGGTGATCGTCGGCGGCTCGGGCAACAACTGGGGCGCGGTGCTGGGCGGCTTCCTGATCTGGTGGCTCTGGATCATGGTCGAACCGCTCGGGCTGGCCCTGATGGAGTTTGTAACGGCCGGCATGGCCGAGGAGTCGTGGCTTCGCGAGCACCTGATCGACTCGGCAGCCTACATGCGGCTGCTGACCATGGGGGTCGTGCTGCTCCTCGTGCTGCGCTTCAGCCCGCGGGGACTGATCCCGGAACGGTAGATCGAGATTCCGGGCCGGTTCCGCCATCGGAAGCGGGAGACGGCGAGACTACGGCACTGCGCGAAATCCCGTGTGCGATCGCGTGAGAGGGGTGCTGCCTGCGGCGGCAGCGGCCACACGCCACGGCCTGCCCTTGCAGGCCCTCAGCGCCCCTCGAAGCGCGGAGCGCGCTTCTCGACGAAGGCCGTCACGCCCTCCCGGAAATCGCGCGTCCGCCCGCACTCGCCCTGAAGCTGCCCCTCGAGCAGCAACTGCTCCTGAAGCGAGTTGCCGAAGCTCGCCTGCATCGCCTTCTTGATCCGCTTGAACGCCTCGGTCGGTCCCTCCGCGAGATGCGCCGCCCGCTCGCGCCACACTTCCTCGAAGCGCGCGTCATCGACCGCTTCCCAGATCATGCCCCAGTCGGCCGCCCGCGTCGCCGGGATCTTGTCGGCGAACAGCGCCGCCCCCATGGCCCTGGCCAGCCCGATCTGCCGCGGTAGCGCCCAAGTGCCTCCCGCGTCCGGCATCAGGCCGATGCGGCTGAAGGCCTGGATGAAGCTGGCCGATTCCGCGGCGATCACGACGTCGCAGGCCAGCGCGAGGTTCGCCCCCGCCCCGGCCGCCGTGCCGTTCACCGCGGCAATCACCGGCACCGGGCAATCCACGATCGCGTTCAGCATCGGAATGTACTCGTCCCGGAGCGTGCGCTCGAGGTTGATATTCGCCACGTTCGCCCGGTCGCCCAGATCCTGCCCCGAGCAGAAGGCGCGCCCCTCGCCGGTCAGCACGACGACCCGCGACTGCGTGCCTGCTGTGCCCACGACATGGGTGATCTCGGCGCGCATCTGCGTGTTGAGCGCGTTCATCACCTCGGGTCGGCGCAGCGTCACGACGGCGACGCCGTTCTCGTCCTCGCGCGTGATCGTATCGTAATCCATGGCGTCCCCTCTGCCCGTACCGCCGGAGACTAGCAGAGCGGCATGGGAGGGAAAGCTCCCGACGCCACGTCAATCGCCGAGGATTTCCCTCAGACGCGCCGCCTCTTCCTCGCTGAGATCGGTCTCCGTGGGCGCGTCAGCCCGTGCGCGGCGGCGGATATAGACCACCGAGAGGCCAAGGCCGGCCAGCAGAAGCACCGGCGCCGCGAGCCAGAGCGCGATGGTGGAGCCCTGCATGGGCGGGCGCAGGAGCACGTATTCACCGTAGCGATCGACGACGTAATCCACGACCTCCACGTCGGTGTCGCCCGCCACGATCCGCTCGCGCACGAGGAGTCGCAGGTCGCGGGCAAGCTCGGCGTTGGATTCGTCGATGCTCTCGTTGCGGCAGACGATGCAGCGCAGACCCGCGGAGATGTCGCGCGCGCGCTCCTCCAGCACGGGGTCGTCGAGCAGCTCGTCGGGCTGCACGGCCGCGGCGGGCAAGGCCATTGCAAGAACCAGCAGGAGGGCCGCGAGGCGGGTCATTCGGCGGGCACTCCCTGCGGCTCGCCGCGCTGCTTGGTGCCCGCCGCAGCGACGCGGTAGCGTCGGTCGGTGAGGCTCAGGACGCCGCCAAGGGCCATGATGATCGTGCCCCCCCAGACCCAGTTGGGGAAGGGCTTGATCCACGTCCGGACGGCCCAGCCGCCGTTGTCCTGCGGATCGCCGAGCGTCACGTAGACATCCCGGGTGAAGCCGCTGTTGATCCCGGCCTCGGTCGTGGGCATTCCTGCCACGGGATAGATGCGACGCTCGGGGTCGAGAGAGGCGATCAGGCGCCCTGTCTCGGCGTCGCGCACGTCGATGACGGCCATCGTGGAGATGTAGTTCGGCCCCTGCACCCGTTCGTCGACGCGAACGAGTTCAATCTCGTAGGCGCCCACCGTGTAGGGCTCGCCCTCCTGCGCGACACGGATGTCCTCGACCTCATAGGCGGTCAGCGCGACGACCCCGAACATGGTGATGCCAAAGCCGGCATGGGCGACGGACTTGCCCCAGTCCGCGCGCGGCAGCCGTGCAAGGCGCGAGAGGCGCTTGCCGACGCTGCCGCGCCCGGTCCGCGACCAGATGTCCACCGCCGCTCCCGCGACGAGCCAGACCGACAGCGCCACTCCCACGGGCGCAAGCGCCCAACTGCCGGTGAAGATCGTCCAGGCCAGCAGCCCGCAGGCCAAGGCGAGCACCAGCGCCGGTATCAGCGCGCGCAGCGGCCGGCCGAGACCAGCGCGCTTCCATGGCAGCATCGCGCCAATGGGAAGCGCAACCGCCAGCGCGAAGACGAAGGGTGTGAATGCCGCGTCGAAGAAGGGCGGACCGACCGACAGCGTGCGGTCGAAGAACATCTCGGCGATCAGCGGCCAGATCGTGCCGATGAAGACGACGAAGGTCGCGACGGCGAGAAGCAGGTTGTTCACCACCAGCCCCGATTCGCGGCTGACGGTCGAGAAGACGCCCTTCGCCTCCATGGTGCCCGCGCGCAAGGCAAACAGCAGCAGCGCGCCCCCCATGAAGATGCCGAGGATGACGAGGATGTAGACGCCACGCTCCGGATCGTTCGCAAAGGCGTGGACGGAGGTCAGCACGCCCGAG
>CAZUVG010000433.1:0-2996 GCA_964623765.1 uncultured Roseicyclus sp. | reverse complement strand
TGACGGCCACACGCGATGCCCCACCCACGCGATCACGCCGCCTTGGCCGGCCGCCAAAGCGGTCGCCGCCGCCCGCCCGGCCAGATGAGCCAGCACGGCGAGCGGCGGCCGCCAGCGGTCCCGCTCCCGATCGGCCCGGCTGCTGGCGTGGAGCCCCGCCCCCACCGGCGGCACCGCGAACCATTCGTGGACGTATCCGCGAGACAGTCCGAAGCCGGCAACTGCCCCGGTGCGGACTGCCAATGCCCGATCCACCTCGGCCCATCCGGTCGGGACGGCCCCGGCCGACGGTGCGGCCGCATCATCGGCAGCACGCATGGCCTCCGCCACGGCGGCCGCCGCCCGATGCCGCCGGCGTCCCCGAGGGTCGCGCCCCGGCCGCCCGTTCATGCGGATGGCGGCCCCGGCATCGTTCGTCGGCATCCGGCTGATCGGCTGCCTCCCGCCCCGCCGCTCATCGGCCGCAGCCTCCTCCATCATGGCCGCGACCCGCGCGGCCGCCGTCTGCGGCGAACGGCGCTCCCGGAATTCCTTCCTTCCAACGCTGCGCTGACACTGCTGCATGGCTCGGACCCCTATCATGGACCGAACCGATGCTACTTCCCGAACAGGGCGCGGACAAGCAGCTGGAGACGAAACCCGAACGAATTCCGACACCTTGGTGTCAGCCCGCCCGCCACCCCGCCGTGGCGGGCCCAACCACCGATCCGTCGCCTCGCCACCTGAATCGCCTTCCCCAGCTGCCCGATCGTGTCCATGGACCGCCGCTCGGCGAAGAACGCTCGGCGAGCACCCTCATCCGACGCTGTTCGGCGTGAGCACCGAAGAGCCGCGCGTCGTACCGTGTGCGCCTTCGTTCTCGGCACTCGATGCCGCGGCCGCCCCTCGATGAGCATCTCCCCATCCCAGGCACGCCGTACCGCGGGACGGGTCCGCGCCCGAGTGGCGGGCGCTGTCAGCGGCGAGGGCACGAAGGCGCGCGTGCTGCGAGGCTCGAGCTGGACGATCATCGGATTCGTCGTCGCGCAGGTGATCCGGCTCGGCAGCTCGCTCATCATGACGCGGCTGCTCTTCCCAGAGGCCTTCGGGCTGATGGCCTTGGCGGCGGTGTTCCTGACCGGCCTGCAGATGTTCAGCGACGTGGGACTTCGACCCGCCATCATCCAGAGTGATCGGGGGCTGGACCCTCGATTCCTGAACACGGCGTGGACGCTGCAGATTGTCCGAGGATTCGTCCTGTGGGGTCTCTGCTGCGCACTCGCCATCCCGGCCGGTCAGATCTACGGCGAGCCGAGTTTGACCCCCATCCTGTGCGTACTCGGAGCCTCCGCCGCCATCAGCGGCTTCGAAACAATGGCATTGGCTACGCTCAACAAGCAACTGCGCCTCGGACGTTTGACGGTCATCCAGATCGCCGGTCAGATCGTCGGCGTCGGAGCGATGATCACCTGGGCGTGGATCGAGCCCACCGTCTGGGCCTTGGTCGGAGGCGGTCTCATCGGTTCGACGGTCCGGGTCGTGCTCGGCTACGTGTTCCTGCCCGGACACGGCCACGCCATCGAGTGGGATCGCGAGTCGGCCCGCGAGCTGTTCGGCTTCGGCAGCTGGATCTTCGTGTCCAGCATCCTCGGCTTCGTGGCCAACCACGGCGATCGGCTCGTCCTCGGCCGATTCCTGACCATGGAGTCACTGGGCATGTACCAGCTGGCCCAGAATCTCAGCAACCTCAGCAAGATGCTGCACGGCAGGCTTGGCGGCGCCGTCCTGCTGCCGCTGTTCGCCGAGAAGCGGAATCTAGAGGCGAAGTCCACCCGGCTCTCCCGGCCGCACCTCATCCGCGTGCGACTATCGATTGCCGGACTGATTCTTCCGGCAACCGCAGTCTTCCTCCTGTTCGGCCAGGAGGTCATCGATCTGCTGTACGACGACCGGTACGCCGGCGCGGGCTGGAAGCTTCAGGTGCTCGCCGCGGGTGTGGGATTCCACGTGGCGACCAACATCGGCCAGTATCCGCTCGCGTTCGGCGACTCGCGGCTGTTCACCGGTCTCAGCGCAGCCCGCGCCGCCTGCCTCATCGGCAGCATGACCGTCGGCGGCATACTGCACGGCGAAGTCGGCATCATCGTCGCGGTCGCAGCCGTCCCCCTGCTCTTCTATCCGGTCGAGGCCATGACCCAGCGCCGCTACGGGCTCTGGCTCTGGAAGATCGACGCGCTGCTGATCGCCGTCGTGGGCGCGGTCGCGGCGATCGCCGCGATGCGAGCGGGCATCATCTGAACGCGTTCAGCCTGCCGTGCGCGTCGCGGTCGCGGTGGGCGGATCGGCAACCTGCAGGTCGACGTCCAGTCGCACGGCATCGACCGAAGGCCGGCTGACCGACCACTGCACGTCCCTGATCGAGACGAGCACCTCGGCGAATGCCGTGAGCGTCGTCCTGATCGTCTCGAGCGATGCGGGATCACTCGCGCCGAGGGCCACCGCGACACGGTCGGCCAGATCACGGGCGTGCACGCCGGCGCGGACGCCGTCCACCGCCCCCCGCATCGTCCACGGCGCCGACGCTGCCACCGCTCCCGCTCCTGGAACCGATGCGCCGCGCTCGAGCGATGCCCGCACGTCCTGCAGGTGCGCCGCGTGCGACGCGAGCACGAGCCACGAGCCCAACGGACCCGTGGCGACGCCCCAGGCCAAATCCGCAGCCGCGAGCGGCGCCGGGGGCCCACTCGCCTCGGCATCGCCGCCACGCCACCAGCGATCGACCGCCGGACCCAGTTCGACGAACCCGTTGCCGTCGAGGGTGATCGTCTGCGCGGGACGTAGAGCCCGGCCGCCCCCACGAGCCAGCCCCTCGAGCATCGCGGTCACATGAAGATCCAGCTCCGCCGCGGCCGCATCCGGATCGCTCGTCTCGATCGCCACCGCCACCGCGGGAAGCATGGCATCGACCGGCGGATCCAGCCGCCGTCCATCGACTTCGCCCAGCACATACAGCCGTC
>CAZUVG010000432.1:0-2998 GCA_964623765.1 uncultured Roseicyclus sp. | reverse complement strand
TCATCGGGAAGATGTGACCGGAGGTGGACCCGGCATCCTTCAGCGCCACGCGGCGGCCGGCGAGATCGCCCAGCGTCTCGATGTCGCTGTCGGCGGGAACAACGAAGCTGGACCCGTAATGGGGGCGGACGACGGAGAACAGGATGTCCATCTCGGCAAGCTGCTGGAACAGCACGAATTCGGACGGGCCGGCGAAGACGAACTCCACCTCGTCGAACTGCAGCGCAGTGCCGGCAGCGGTGCGGTTGGAAAGCGGATAGAGGGCGAGTTCGACGCCTGTCAGCTCCTCGAAGGTTTCGGCGAATGGGCCGAAGGCCTCGGAGAGATCGCCCATCCCCTCGATACCGGTGTCGGCCATGCGGAGCGGCGCGGGGCACGCTTCCGCAACCGACTGGGCCGAGGCGCTACCGGCCATCAGGGAGGTTGCCAGAGCGACTGGCAGGGCGAGGTTCTGGATCTTGGACATGTCCGGGCTTCCCGTTGTTGAGTTTCCGAGCGGCGCCTAACAACCCGATATGACAAATGCGTAACAGATTTTTCATAGTCATGTGACACCGAGCCGCCGCGACACGGCAGATCCCATGCCACCATGGGTTCGCTTGTCGGGGATGCCTGTTTCGCAGTGGTCGCGGGAAAGCCGACGGCGCTCCGGGGGATAATGTCTTCGGCATCAATCCCTTGTATCGACCCAGCGGAAGCTGCCGAGGCTAAGGCGATAACCCGACTGCAGCGAGAATAGAATCCCGTGGCAGGATCCGGGCACAGACGCGTCTCGTCTCCCAGGTTGAAAGTTGTCATCCGGCAGCCGATAGACCTCTTTTTGAAAGAGGGCTCCGGCGATCCGACAGACCTCATGCAATCGCTAGGCGCGCCGGCTGGACGACACGTCGCGCACCGTCGGTTCCCTGCCAATCATCTCGTCGACGAGGCCCAGCTCCCTGGCATGGAATTGCGACTCGCTTTCTCCCTGTTGCGGTCCGCGCGCAAGGGCGCGAGCGAGGTCGAAGAAGCCCTTTCCGGGCAGTCCGCTTCGTCCGCGACTGACGGCGCGCGCCGCGATGAAGGGGCTTCCGGTTGCCGCGTCTTCGCGCATCGTGGTCTCGAGCGCCGCCGTGATCTTTGCGACCGCGCCTGGCATCCACAGCCCGAGCGCGCGCGCCAGAGCACCGTAGGTGATCGGAATCCGATCCGGCGGCAGGGTTTCCAGATGGGCGCGGACGCGGTTCGGGAGGTCATGCTCCTTGCCGGCGGCCGCCTCGGCCAGGCGGGGCGGCGGGATCTCGCGGGCCGAACCCTCTGCGTCGATCTCGGCCGCCCAGGCCCTGTTGCCACTGCGCAGGACGATCCGTGTCTTACCGGCATGCGCCCCCTCGCCGGTCTCGGTCACGCCAACGACGGCACCGCTGCGCAGACCCTCGCGCAGCGTCTCCGGCGTGAGGCCCAGGCGCGGCGCCAGGTAATCGGGATCCACGGTGACTTGTCCATCCTCCCAGCCGATCACGTCGGCGGGGACCGGCCGGTTCAGGACCGGCGATGCGCCGCCGCCCTGCGCGTAGTAGGGATTGCTCCCCGAGGCATGGTCGGTGACGTCGACGATCTCGCCGATCTGCGGCAGGGCGGCGCGCAGCATCCGTTCGACGCCCTGACGGAGCGTGGCCGCAGAGGCCGCGCAACCCTGGCAGCCGCCGGACATGCGCAAGAAGACAGTCCGGCCCTCGACCCGGTCAACGGCGATATGGCCGCCATGGGCGGCGACCGACGGGTTGACCTGGCGGTCCAGCAACGCCTCGACGGCCTGCAGCAGCGCGGCGTCGGTATCGCCGTCCCCGGGCGAGACGTCGCGCCCGAGCGGCGCGTCGGTCGCATCGAGAACCCGCCGGATCGCCGCGGCGATGGCGGGCTTCAGGGTTGCCCAATCCGCGTCGGTGTCTTTCTGAATCCAGATGGTCGGCCCGCCGACCTTCATGTGTTGAACGCCGCGCAAAGCGAACAGGGCACGTGCCAGCGGCGCCTCGGAGCCGGCCTCGAAGCTGCCCGAGCGTCCCGCCTGGACGGGCGTCTCCAGAACGAACGCCATCACGTTGGCGTCGCCGGTGGAAGCCTGTGCCCGGATCCGCCGGCGCAGGGCTGCCTCAGACATCCTCGAGCTCCGTACCCGTCATCGCGCGCAGCGCCTTGAAGGTGTAGATGCCGGTATCGTGGCCGTCGCTGAAGGCCATGCCGAGCGCGTAGTTCCCGACGCTCCAGACGCGTGTCAGGTGCAGGTCGAGGGGGACGCGGTCGGGCTCGAGCAGTCGCTTGCCGCTCATCTCGTCGCGGCATTGCGCGCATTGGCACGCCAGGCGCAGGTCGCGGTCGGCCAGGCGCTGTGCGGCGCCATCGGCCCACCGAAGGGTCAGCGCGCCGCCGTCATGGTCGAGCCCGGCAATGCGATCCGCCGGACCTCCGGCCTCTGCCCCTGCCTGCGCGGGCTTGCCGGACCCGTCGGCCAGCGACCAGGCGAACGGCGTCGAGATCCCGGCCGCGTCGCCGGCCGTTCCCGTCAGCGCCGAGGCGATGTGCCGGTAGGCCTCCGCCGCCGGGCTGCCGGGCGCGGCCTGCACCAGGGGTCGTCCCTCGTCGCCGCAATCGACGACATTCGGGTCGAGCGGCACCTTGCCGAGGAAGTCGACGCCAAGCTCCCGCGCGATGGCCTCGCCGCCGCCCTGGTGGAAGATATGCGTGACCGTGCCGCAGGAGGGGCAGGTGAAACCGCTCATGTTCTCGATCACGCCGAGGACGGGCACGTTGACCTGTTCCATCATGCGCAGGCCGCGCCGCGCGATCTTGAGGCTCACGTCCTGCGGCGTGCTGACCACCACGGCGCCCGACAGCGGAAAGGCCTGCGCAAGCGTCAGCTGGATGTCGCCCGTGCCCGGCGGCAGGTCCAGCAGCAACACGTCCAGCGCGCCCCAGTCCACCTGACGGACGAACATCTGAAGGTATTTCGTGACCATCG
>CAZUVG010000431.1:0-2999 GCA_964623765.1 uncultured Roseicyclus sp. | reverse complement strand
CGGCCAGCAGCCCGCCCAGTTCCTTGCCGAAGCCGAGGTAGTGGCCGACGGCCGCCAGCAGCGCCGCCCAGCCGATCGCGAAGGAGACGAGCAGTTCCGGCGCTCGCGACAGCCGCTCCACAAGCGGGTTCGCCGCGTATCGGATGAAGAGCGCGACGAAGCCCAGCATCGCCACGCCGTAGCCCAGCACCCGCAGCACGTCGCCGAGCGCGCCGCCCTCGGACGAGCCGCCCACGCCGATGGCCGAAAGGACGATCATGGCCACCACCACGACCACGTCCTGCACGATCAGGAAGCCCAGCGCGATGCGGCCGTGGAGCGAGTCGATCTCGCGCTTGTCGGACAACAGCTTCACGATGATGATCGTGGAGGAGAAGGTCAGCGCGATCGCCACGTAGAGCGAGGTGCGTGCGTCCAGCCCCAGCGCCAGCGCGATCAGGAAGCCGAAGACGGTGGTGAAGACGACCTGCCCCAGCCCCGTCACCAGCGCCACCGGCCCCAGCGTGCGCACGAGGTTGAAGTCGAGCTTCAGACCCACGAGGAACAGCAGCAGCGCGATGCCCAGTTCCGCCAAGAGGTCGATCTGCGCATCCGACCGTGCGATGTCGAGCACCGAGGGTCCGGCGAGGATGCCCACCGCGATGAAGCTCACGATGAGCGGCTGGCGCAGCAGGAGCCCCACGAATCCGACGCCTGCCGCCAACACGAGCAGGGCTGCGATCTCGTAGAAGAGATAGCCTTCGAGCGCGGCGGTCATGGCGTGACGTGGGCCCTCTCGGTGCCGATCGGGGCGGAGTTGTCGGTCATGGTCCCTCGGGCAACCCGGAAGCGTTTCAGCCCGTCTGGTCGCACAGCGCCGGGCAATACGAAACACAGGTTTTGGCTATCGCCCGGCTCTGTCCGGTCAAGGCCGCTGCGGTGGCGCGAGGCCGAAGACGCGCGTCGCCGGCTCTCCATGCGACAGGCGGCTTTCCCAGTCCGCCTCCCGCGCAGCCTTCTCCCTGACGGGGCCGAGGCCGCTCGTCACGACGGCGGCAGGCAAGCTCACCAGCCCGTCGTCGTCGCCGAGGATCAGGTCGCCCGGCGCCACCTCCGCACCGCCCAGGATGACGGGGAGGTTCAGCGCGCCTTCCGCCCCACCGGCCGGCCCGCGCGGCGTCACGTGGCGGGCGAAGACGGCGAAGTCGTCCCAGCCCGCAAGCGTCGCCACGTCGCGCACGGCACCATCCACGACCAGCCCGGCCACGCCCCTCCGGCGCAGGTGGCCCGACAGGATTTCGCCGATCATGGCGGTATCCGCGTCGCCGCCTGCATCGACGCAGAGCACGTCGCCCGGCCGGGCGAGGTCCAGCGCATGAAGCATCGCGCCGAAATCGGGCGGGGACGTGCGCACCGTCACGGCGCGCCCGAAGAGGCGCGGCTGGAGGCCCGCGGGCCGTAGAGGCCGGATGGCAGGGTCGATCTGGCGGGCGCCCGGCGCGCAGTCGACGGCGAGCGCCACGGGCACGTCGCGCCACGGCGCCAGCGCGGTCTCGGGCAGGGGCTCGGGGGCGGCGTGCAGGACGACGGTCATCGCATCGCCTCCGAATGTGCCTTCAACGCGGCGCCGAGCGCCTCGATGCCTTCAGTGATGCGCTCCCCGGATTGGCCGGAGTAGTTGAACCGCGCGTAGTTCGGCCGCGGCGTCACGGGAAAGAAGCTGCCGCCCGGCACGTAGGCCACCCGCGCCTCCGGCAGCGCCACGTCGCGCATGAAGGCCGTGGCGTCGAAGCCGTCCGGGAACCTTGCCCAGAGGAACAGCCCACCCTCGGGATCGGTAACCGCCACCTCCTGCGGAAAGTGCCGGCGCATCGCGTCGAGCATCACGTCCTTCTTCCGCCGGTAGGCCGTGCGCAGCCGCGCGACATGGGCTGCGAGGTCGTAGCGCTCGAGCCAGAGGCTCGCGGCCGTCATGTTGAGCGTTGCTGTCTGGGTGTCGGCCGCGACCTTCAGGAGCTTCATGCGGTCGAGAAGCGGCGGCGCGGCGACCGCCCAGCCGAGCCGCATCCCGGGCACCAGCACCTTGGAGAAGGAGCCGAGGTGGATCACCCGTCCGTCGGTGTCCATCGACTTCAGCGTCGGCAGCGGGTCGCCGGCGAACCGGATCTGCCGGTAGGCGGCATCCTCCACCACCACGAGGTCGTATGCGCGGGCAAGTTCCATCAGCCGCTCGCGTCGCGGCAGGGACAATGTCGCGCCGGTGGGGTTCTGGAACTCGGGGATCGTGTAGATAATTCGGACGTTCCGGGTGCGCTCGAGGATCTCCTCCAGAAGGTCCACCCGCATCCCCTCCGCATCGACCGGCACCGGCGCATAGGAGGGCCGGGTGGGATCGAAGGCCACCACGGCGCCGAGGAATGTCGGATCCTCCGTCACGATCACGTCGCCCGGGTTCACCAGCATCCGCGCGGAGAAGTCGAGGCCCTGCTGACTGCCCTGCAGGATCAGGACGTCGCCCGCCGTGCAGGGCGTGCCGTCGCCCGTCATGAGTTCGGCCACCTGTTCGCGCAGACGCGGCAGGCCGTCAGACGGGGCGTACTGCATCGCCGCCCCGCCTGGCGCGCGGATCGCCTCGGTGAAAACGGCCTCCAGTTCTGCAGCCGGGAACAGCGTCGGGTCGGGATAGCCGCCGCCGAAGGAGATGATGGACGGGTCTGCCCCGAGCGCCAGAAGCTCGCCTATGGCGTTGGGCTGCACGCGCTCCATCCGGTCGGCGAAGCGGGGCGTGATGGTGGCTGTCATGGCGTCCTTGTCCCCCTGTCTTGCGGCGGCCATCGGACACCGACCTACAGGCAGGTGCAAGGGGCCGCGATCAGGCGGCGTGTCGGCGTCGCACGTCCTGCGGCGCGCGCCCGGTGGCGGCGCGACATCGTTGTTTCAGGCCGCGCTGGCCGACCGCGGGGCGACGCGCGATCTAGGCAGGGGCAGGGGCAGGGGCGGCTCCACGTTGCGCCGCATCG
>CAZUVG010000430.1:0-3010 GCA_964623765.1 uncultured Roseicyclus sp. | reverse complement strand
CCCGATCGTACACCCCGCCGGAGCGGAGCACGCACGCGACGGTGAACATCAGGCGGTCACGATTGCCCGATACGGCAGAACGACCGGCACCCGGTATTCGTCGCCATCCTGGAACGGCGCCCGTTCCTCCGGCAAGCGCGCCACCACCGCGTCGCCAATGTAAAGCCCGGACGGGAAGCGCGCGAAGATGTCTTGCACAATCGGCCCGCTTTCCGCCTCGCCCGTCGCCGCGCTTACCACCACCGTCAGCACCAATTCGGCCGTTTGCAGATTGGCCTGCGCCGCGCTGTCGTAGTGGATCGGCGCGTTGCTCTGCGCCGCCGCCGCAACCTCTACGCGCGGCCGTGAGCCCGCATCATTCGTGTTCGCCCACACTACCACCGGTGCCGGCGAAGGCGTCCACGTCGTGCCGCTCAAGCGGCTGTAAACAGCATGGCGCACGGTGACAGGATCAGACATCCGCCATCTTCCTCACCGCATCGTTGACATAGCCTTGCCAGTTCACGACGGCATCATTGACCCAGAATCGCCCAGGCATCCGGCTCGTGCCGTAATGGACGTGCTGTGCGTAGTCGGCCGTCCAGCCAAAGGACACGGTGTCGCCGAGTTCCATGCCGGCAATCGCGGCGATGTAGCCGTCCTCCCCGCGCACACTCGCCCCCTGCGCCGACGACACAAGCGACGCCGCCAGAAAGCCCGTATCCACCGGGATCACGCCGCGCTGAAACGTGCCGCCGCGCCCAATACCTGCCACCGTCTCCGTCGCATCGTGCATCATGGATTGAGCGGCATCCTTAACCACTGCCTCCATAACGGTTTCGCTCTCGCGCACCCAATCGGCGACCTGCGCTGCGAACGTCTGAGTCATTAGCGCCTCGCAATATACCGGTAGTCGATATTAACTCGGACCCGGCAGCGGCAGTTGATCGTTTCATCCCCCGGCGCTCCAAGCGAGCCGTCGCCGGGGTGCATCATCCGCGCGCCCGTGAGAGGCGACACGAATGGCTCGTCAACCCCAACGCCGCGCCCGTTCCGCAGGTCATATTCCGTTTCCAGCGCCCGATGGCTCAGCCGCGTGGCGCTGTCTTCCGTCGCGTCCCAATGCCGCTTGATCGCGCTCGCCGGCACGTTGGTTTGCTCCGTGATCTGCCGCAGCCCTTCGTCCTGCGCCGCGTGGAGGCTTGTATGCGTCTCCGTGCGCGCCACCGTCTCGCCGCGATAGCGCAGAAGCCGGTTGCGATAGCTGCGAACCATGCGCTGTGCGTCCTCGGCCGGGATCGCCCGTCCCTCTCGTATGGCCCGCAACACCGAACGGTCGAACCGACGATCCCGCGCGCGCCGGTCAAGATAATTCTGCATCTGCGCCGGATCGCCGGACGTCAGTTCCTGATATGCCCGGCTCGCCCATCCGGTCTGCTGCGTCGTTAGGCCGATAATGCCGCCCTCGCGGCGGCCTGTGGCCCGGTTCAACCTGCCAACGATATCTAGCGCCGTGCGCCTCGGGCCTTGGCCCTGCTCCAGTGCCTCCCGCGCCACCGTGCGGATTGCTTCGCGCGTGCTTTCCGTGATTTCCGTGACCAACCTGGACGACTGGTCATTCAACCACTGTTCCGCCCGTGGATTGCGGACGCGGAAGCGCACAGCGACACCAGCACCAGAAAAGGGTCGCGCAGCCGCGGGAGGCCGGACAGCGCATCGACCCCTCCCCGAATGTAGGCCCGACGCAGCGCGTCATCGAGCGGCGCGAAGAACTCCGGCCGCACGTTCGCCGCGGCCACGGCCGCCTCGATATCGCCGCGCTCAAGATGCCCGGCGATCAACTGCAACTGCGCCTCGCTGGTGATATCGTTAACGCTGGCGAGAAACGCATCGCGCACAGACGGCGCAAGCTGATCCAGAAGCGCAATGACGTTGTGGCGTGACAGCGGCATCAGCCCCTCACCTGTAGCGTGTAGTAAAGCGCCTCGCCGGCCGGGGCCGCCTGCATCACGTTGACTACCTCGAAAGTGTCCGAACCGACCTTGATCCGATCCCGCACCGTCGGGGGCGAAGACAGCCCTTGCGTGGACACCATAGCCTTGCGGTCGCCCATCTGCACCAGCGTTCCATCGCGCTCGGCATCGCGGTATTCCTCGAAGACGACGCGCACCGTGGTTTCGGTCGCGGCACCTTCTGCCGGCGCCCATGCGTCTCCGCTTGCCGCGCCAGGCGTCACAAGCGTGGCCGTCGTGCCGTTCTCGCGGATTAGCCGCTCGGCCGTCGCGCCAAGGGCGGCATAATTGATGGGCACAGCCTAGAGCCTCTGCAACAGACCGCTGCCACTGCCGACATGCAGAAGCGCGCTCAGGATGTCATCAACCACGGGCACCGCCGGGCGATTCGCCGACACCGATGGGATGCCGGCATATTCCACTTCAAGCGAGCCAACCCGCTCCCGCTTGGCAATCTTGGCCGCGGTCACGTCCGGGGAAAGGTCCGTCCCGGCAACCTCGCGCCGGGCGGCCTCGCACTGCGCGTCTTTGACCTCCTGCGGCACGGTGTCGATGGGGATGCTGTAGCCGTCGCGGTCCACCGCATCGGTGCGGGGCCACTCAAGTGCCTGAGGCTCGGCAGCGGTGCGCCCGTATTGGCGCCGGCCTGGGTAGCTGTTGAGGTAGCGAGCATCGAGCCACACACGCGCCCGACGCAAAGCCTGCTCTATTTCCGTGTCGCTGTAGTCGGCATACGAAAAGCCCACGCTGCCCCAGTACGCCTTACACTCCGCAAGGGTGGCGTAGGTGTCTGCGTCAGACGCCCCGACTGTCGCGACAAGTGCCATGTCAGGCGTCCATAAACATGAGGCCGGCAAGCAGCGCGCGCAGCTCCGTCACGGGCTTACCCTCAACCTGCGCCTCGTCAATGCCGTGGGCATCAAGCAAGTCCAGAACGTCAGCCCGTTTCATGCGCGCCACGTCGGTGCGGGTCACTTCTTGCGCCCGCCCTTTTTCTTCCACGGCTTCTTGCCCATCGT
>CAZUVG010000429.1:0-3016 GCA_964623765.1 uncultured Roseicyclus sp. | reverse complement strand
CCGCCGCCCTCGACCGCGACGCGAAGCGCCTGACCCTGATCGGCGGCGCCAATTTCCGCAAGGCGCGCGAAGGCACGCCCGGTCACCTTCGGAGGAAGCTGCATCTGGTCAATCCTCATGCGTCTGTCTTGCCTCGATCCTTCAAGATAGTCGCCCACGGGCCGCGGGACAAGCGGGCGCGTGCCCTGCACCCCGCGCGAATTCCCTGTATAGCGGGGCCGACACCACCGTTACGACAGCAGGAGAACAGGTCATGCGCGCGCCCCATGCATCCGACCCGGCATCCAGCCGCGGCCGCCGCATTCCCGAGCCGGAAAGCGCGCTGCGCTCTGCCTTCCAGCGCGACCGCGACCGGATCATCCATTCCTCGGCCTTTCGCCGGCTCAAGCACAAGACGCAGGTCTTCGTGGAGCACGAGGGCGACTATTTCCGCACGCGGCTGACCCATTCGCTGGAGGTCGCGCAGGTGGCCCGCACCATGGCCCGCGCCCTCGGCCTCGACGAGGACCTGACGGAAGCCGTCGCGCTTGCCCATGACCTCGGCCATCCGCCCTTCGGCCACACGGGGGAGGATGCGCTCTCGGCCGCGATGGTGCCCCATGGCGGGTTCGACCACAATGCGCAGGCGATCAGGATCGTCACGCACCTGGAGCGGCACTACGCCGATTTCGACGGGCTCAACCTGACGTGGGAGACGCTCGAGGGCATCGCCAAGCATAACGGCCCCGTGGCCGACCCGGTGCCCTGGGCACTCGCCACCTACAGCGCGGGCCACGACCTGGAGCTTGCCACCCACGCAAGCGCCGAGGCGCAGGTGGCGGCACTTGCCGACGACGTGGCATACAACCACCACGACCTGCACGACGGGCTGAGGGCAGAGCTGTTCTCGACCGGGGAACTGGCGGAGTTGCCGATCCTCGACGCCTGTTTCGCCGAGGTGGATGCGCGCTATCCCGGCCTTGATCTCTACCGTCGCCGGCACGAGGCGTTGCGCCGTTTCTTCGGAAAGCTGGTGGAGGACGTGCTGGGCCAGACCGAGAGGCGGCTGAGGGACCTGGATCCTGCCAGCCCCGACGACATCCGCGCCGCCGGGCGACCCATGGTTCGCTTCTCCGACGCGCTTTTCGCGGACCTGAAAGTGATCCGCGCCTTTCTCTTCCGGCGGATGTATCGCGCACCCGCGGTGGTGGAGATGCGCGCGCAGGTCACGCGGGTGGTGGCGGAGCTCTTCCCCTTCTTCATGGCCAATCCCGGGGAGCTGCCTCGGCAGTGGCGGCGTGACGTGGAGGCGGTGGCGGGCGACGACACCGCGCTCGCCCGGATCGTGTCAGACTACATCGCCGGCATGACCGACCGCTTCGCGCTCCAGCGCCACGCACAGCTGATCGGCGGGGTCGAGGTCGCGCGTATCGGCTGAGGCGCCCGGTTGATCGGACGCGCGGCCTCCGGCAAGCTGCGTGGGAGGATCGAGCCCGGAGAAGAACGATGAGAAGAGATGCGGCCCTTCTTGCGGTCCTGCTCGCGGTGTTCGCCACTGGCCCTGCCGGGGCGCAGCCGCAGGACTTTCCGCCCGATGGCACCTACCACGCCGAATGCGAGGGGGAGGCCGGCGCGCCGGATGCGCCGGAGCTGACCCTGAGCTTTCCCGAGGTGTGCTTCGACGGCGCTTGCTGCGACCTGTCGAACCCGACGCGCCTGAGACTGCTCGACGACCAGTTCCTCTACGACGGCGCCTGCGAGGATGACGGCGAGGAATTCGAGGCGCGGATCTTCTTCGGCGAGGGAACGGGGCCCGGCACGGTGGTTATCGTGTTGCGCGGGCGCGGCTTGACGCTCGAGGACTGCAGTTCGGCGGCTGGGCCGGACGATGCCTGATCGCCCACAAGTCGGAACGCGCGCTTTCGAACCCCTTGGCCTTGCGCGACATGGGCGGCGCGACGCTCCATGATGCGCAGTGCTCGTCCGAGGGGATGGCGTCGACCCGTCGGCTGATGATCATGTCTCGGTGGCCGGCGTCGTGATCGTGGGAACGGGTTACGCGCGGACGTTGGGGCGGTGCGGGCCCTGATGGACCCCGCGTCGTCCCGTTGACCTCGTCCACCCCCGTGCTACACCCCGCGGCGGCTATGCAGGGGCGTGCGACATGAACATATTCTCCGACATCCGCGAGGCCGTGAACGGCGCGCTCGGTGGGCTTGCCGCCGAGGGCGTGCTGCCCGAAGGCCTCGACCTCGGCAACGTCGCCGTCGAGCCGCCGCGCGACCCAGCCCACGGCGACATGGCGACGAACGCGGCGATGGTGCTGGCCAGGCCCGCGGGGATGAAGCCGCGCGAGATCGCCGAGAAGCTCGCGGCGACGCTCAGTGCCGACCCCCGCATTGCGAGTGCCGAGGTCGCGGGGCCGGGGTTTCTTAACCTGCGCCTCTCGGCGGAGACATGGCGCGACCTGATCCGTGCCGCACTGTCGGAGGGCGCGGTTTACGGGCGGTCGGAGATGGGGCAGGCGCGGAAGGTCAACGTGGAGTTCGTCTCGGCCAACCCCACGGGGCCGATGCATGTGGGCCATACCCGCGGCGCGGTCTTCGGCGACGCGCTGGCGCGCCTGCTGGCCTTCTCTGGCCACGAGGTGACGCGGGAATACTACATCAACGACGGAGGTGCGCAGGTCGACGTGCTCGCGCGGTCGGTCTACCTCCGCTACCTCGAGGCGCACGGGAAATCCGTGGCCTTCGAGGACGGCACCTATCCCGGCGACTACCTCAAGCCTGTGGGCGAGGCGCTCAAGGCCGAGGTGGGCGATGCGTATCTGGGAAAGGACGAAGGGGCCTGGCTCGTCCCCGTGCGGGATTTCGCGACAGACGCCATGATGGCGCTGATCCGCGCGGACCTGAAGCTTCTCGGTGTCGAGATGGACGTCTTCTACTCGGAGAAATCGCTCTACGGCACCGGGCGGATCGAGGCGGCCATCGAGGCGCTCAAGGGGCGCGGCCTGATCTACGAGGGCGTGCTGGAGCCG
>CAZUVG010000428.1:0-3017 GCA_964623765.1 uncultured Roseicyclus sp. | reverse complement strand
CGACGCATCCGCCGTTCACGTTATGCCAAGGAATGCCTGCAAAATTGTGAATGGACAGACGGTTGCATTTGCGTGTGACATGGCACCCGGCGCGATGTGGCGGCGTTGAGCCGACGAGACGACAGAACAGAGGAAGAGGGACCATGAATTTGATGTTCGCGCGCAAGACGCTCGCCGCGCTGGCGATCGCCGCGGCCCCGACGGCCATCACCGCGACGCTGCCCGCCCCGGTGGAGGCGCAGGCGTTTTCGGCGCTGCGCCAGGCCGTGGCCGAGGCGTCGTCGAGCGACGAGGCGCTCGCGGCCTTCTACCGCGGCCAGGATTTCCAGCCGATCTGGACCTCGTCCGATGCGGTGGACCGCCGGTCGGCGCTCATCGCCGCGCTCTCGCAGGCTGACCTGCACGGGCTGCCCACCGACCGCTACGACATCGACGCGCTGCGCCAGGCCTTCGCGGATGCCACCAACCCCTGGGCGCGAGGGCAGGCCGACGTCATGGCGACGCGCATGTTCCTTCGCTATGCGCAGGACGTTCACGGCGGGTTCCTCGACCCCTCCGACATCATCGAGGACATCTTCCAGGAGCGCCCGCGGATCGACCCCGCCGAGCTTCTGGCAGGACTGGTGCAGGGCAACCCGCATGCCTACATCGCCTCGTTGCCACCGCAGGACCCGTCCTACGCGCGGCTGATGCGCATGAAGCTCCACCTCGAGGACCTCGCGACCCGCGGGGGCTACGGGCCGCGCGTGCAGGCCGGCAGCCTGCGGCCGGGCGATGCCGGCCCCGCCGTCGTCGCGCTGCGCGACCGGCTGATTGCGATGGGCTATCTCGAGCGCTCGATCACGGCCGAATACGACGCCCGGCTGCAGGCCGCCGTGGTGGAGTTCCAGATCGACAACGGTATCACGCCCGACGGTGTCGCCGGCGCAGAGACCATCCAGGCCGTGAACCGCTCGGTCGAGGATCACTGGAACGACGTCGTCCTCCACATGGAGAGGCAGCGCTGGCTGAACGACGGCAAGGTCCACGACCGGCTGATCTTCGTCAATCTGGCCGACATGCACACCCGCGTCATAGACGAGGGCGAGACGACCTTCGTCACCCGATCCGTCATCGGCGCGCGGGACCGGCAGACGCCCGAGTTCTCCGACGAGATGGAGCACATGGTCATCAACCCGAGCTGGTACGTGCCCCGCTCGATCGCCCGCCGCTCCTACATTCCGAACATCCTCGCCGGCGGCTCTAGCTACATGCAGCTTCTGGCGAACGGTCGGCCGGTCAGCCGTGGCGCCGTGGACATGAGCCGCTACTCGGTGTCGAACTTCCCCTTCGACCTGCGCCAGCCACCCGGGCCGCGTAACGCGCTCGGCACCGTGAAGTTCATGTTCCCCAACCGGCACGCGATCTACCTGCACGACACGCCCGAGCAATACCTGATGGAGCGCGAGGTGCGGACCTTCTCGTCGGGGTGCATCCGGCTCGACGAGCCGCACGAGTTCGCCTACCACCTCCTGGAGCGTCAGACGGACGACCCGGAGGGCCTGTTCCAGCGCATCCTGAACACCGGGCAGGAAACGCAGCTCGACCTCGAACAGCACATCCCCGTCCATCTGACCTACTGGACGGCATGGGTGGACGACGAGGGCGGGCTTAACTTCCGCGACGACGTCTACGGCCGGAACGCACGGCTCGGACAAGCGATCCGCGCCATGGGGGTGGTCATGCCGGACGCCTCCAGCTAATGCGGTCCCCGCTGGCAGAGGCGGGGGCGGCATGACGGGCCACAGGCTGGGCGACATAGCGGCGGCGCTCGGGGCGGAGGTTCTCGGCGCCGCCGATCTCGTTCTGGAGGGCGTGGCCGAGCCTGCCGAGGCCGGACCCGAGCATCTTGCCCTCGCGATGTCTGAGCGCTACGCCGCCGATCTGCCGAAGGGCAGGGCGCGCGCCGCCTTGATCGGGGCGGCGACGGACTGGCGGGCACTCGGGCTCGAGGCCGCCATAGTGGCGCCGCGCCCACGCTACGCGCTGGCCGGTGTCACGCGCGCCCTGGACCCAGGGCCGCTCATCGCCTCGGGCATCCATCCAGCGGCCATCGTCGATCCCACAGCCGAGATCGGGGCAGGCGCCCATGTCGGGCCGTTCGCGGTGATCGGACCCGGTGTGCGGATCGGGGCGCGCGCGCGCATCGCGATGCACGTCACGATATCCGAGGGTGCGCGGATCGGCGACGATGTCCTTCTCCACGCGGGCGTCCGGATCGGTGCCCGCGTCGGGCTGGGCGACCGCGTGATCGTCCAGCCCAACGCGGTAGTGGGCGGAGACGGCTTCTCATTCGTCACCCCCGAGAAGTCCCGGGTGGAGGCCGCCCGCGAGAGCCTCGGCCGCGACGAGGGCGCGGAGGTCCACGAGCAGGGCTGGACCCGAATCCATTCGCTGGGCTCGGTCGTGGTGGGCGACGACGTCGAGATCGGCGCGAACGCTGCCATCGACCGCGGCACCGTCGCCGATACCGTGATCGGCGCAGGCACCAAGATCGACAACCTCGTGCATATCGGCCACAACTGCCGCATCGGGCGCGACTGCCTCCTTTGCGGACAGGTGGGCTTCGCGGGCTCCGCCGTCCTCGGCGACCGGGTGGTGCTCGGCGGGCAGTGTGGCGTGTCGGACAATATCGAGATCGGCTCGGATGTCGTCGCTGCCGGCGCGACGAAGATCTACTCCAACGTGCCGGCCGGCCGCATGCTGATGGGCAGTCCGGCCGTGCGCATGGAGACGCACGTGGAGATGTACAAGGCGCTGCGCCGCCTGCCGCGCCTCGCACGGACCGTCGCGGACCTGCAGAAAGCCGTTTTCAAGCCGGACCGGACACCTTAAGTGACCCTGACCAGTGAAAGCACGAACTGCGGGGGAGGGTGAGCCGATGGCCGACAGCGTCAGGGACAAGGTGATCTCCATCATCGCCGAGCAGGCCGTGCTGGAGCCCTCCGACGTCTCGATGGATGCCACGCTCGAGGATC
>CAZUVG010000427.1:0-3020 GCA_964623765.1 uncultured Roseicyclus sp. | reverse complement strand
GAACGCGATGTGGAACAGGACGAGGCCCATCTTCGTGTCGTAAAGTCCCAGATCGACGGTGAGGTCGCGGACCGGAACCATGAGGATCTGGAACGGCACGAAGTTGCCCGCGATGAACATGAAGAAGATCAGGAGGTTGCCCCGGAACCTGTAGATGCCGAGCGCGAAGCCCGTCATGCACGACAGCGCCACGGCCCCGATCACCGTGGGCACGGTGATAAGGACGGAGTTCCAAAGGTAGCGGGGCATGTCGCTCTCGAAGAAGACCATGCCGTAGTTGGTGAAGAACTCGAAGCTCGACGGCACGCCCCAGTAGTTCCCGGCCCCGAAGTCCGAGAAAGGGCGGATGGAAAAGAGCGCGACGGCGATGAGCGGCAGAAGCCACAGGATCAGCGCCAGCGGCAAAAGCGTCTGGTAGGTGATCCGGGCGCCGCGGCCACGTTTCTGGATCGGGGTCGGGAACATGTCAGAGCGCCTCCCGAACGGCCTTGGGCAGGCCCTTTTTCACCGCATCGTAGCTGACGGCGATCCGGTGCCGCGCCTCGTCGGGTTCCAGCGTCCGGAGGTCAAGCTGAACCCACGACCGATGGAAGTAGGGTGCGCGTCTGGCGGCGGCTGCCTCGATGAGCATGTCGGCCGTCTCGACGTCGGGGCACTTGACCGAGGCATGCTCGGTATTGGCCTCGCGCTGGTCGACATGGCCGAAGCAGGCGAACATCTTGCCGCCCACCTTCCAGGCGTCGAGTTCCCCCGGACCGGAGAGCGTCGCGCCCGGATGCGCGGCGCAGAGCGCGTCGAACTCGCCCCGCGTCATCGCCGCGCCTCCCGCTCGTCGCGCCACATCTGCCAGAGGAAATAGGCGATGAAGATCAGCATGATGAAGAAAAGCACGACGGCTATGGCCGAGCCGTAGCCCATGCGGAATCCGAATTCCGACAGCGCGCGCTCGAACATGTAGAAGCTCAGGACGCGGGTGGAGCCGAAAGGCCCACCGTTCGTCATGACCGAGATAAGGTCGAAGGACCTGAGCGCGCCGATGATCGTCACCACGAACGCGATGAAGGTCGCGGGTTTCAGCTGCGGCAGGATCACGTACCACAGCATCCGCCAGCCCTTGGCGCCGTCGAGGCGGCCGGCCTCCACCTGTTCGGGGTCCACCGCGTTCAGGCCGGTGAGATAGAGGATCATGCAATAGGCGGTCTGCGGCCAGAGGCCCGCGGCGATGATCCCGTAGGTGGCAAGCGTCGGGTCGCCCAGGATGTTGACGGGCTCGAGCCCGAAGAGGGCCAGCACCCCGTTCAGAAGACCCTCGCGCGGGAGGTAGAACCACGAGAAGACAAGGCCCACGACAACCTGGCTCAGGACGAAGGGGAAGAAGAACATCGACTTGTAGAGCCGGATGCCCATGACCGTCTGGTTCAGGAACAGCGCGATGAACAGGCCCAGCGGAATGGCGAGGAGATAGAGGACGAGCCACTTGAGGTTGTTCCACAGCGAGATCTCGAAATTCCGGTCCGTCGCCAGCTCCTGGTAATTGGCAAGGCCGACATAGGTCGCCTCGCCCAGCCCGTCCCATCGGTAGAACGAGATCTGGAAGGACTGGAAGATCGGGCTGATGACGTAGACGACGAAGAACAGGACGCCCGGCAGGAGAAACAGGAGAGGCGTGATCGTCATCCGGTGCCGCTGAATCCACGTCGGCCCGGCGGCTTCTTCTCGCATCGTCGTCGTCGCCATGGCTCGGATACCCCCGCGATGCCCGGTTCAGGCGGTCGCCCCGCCCGGGCGCGCGGCCCGGGCGGGGAATGCGGCGGATGCCGCCTTACTGGTAGATGCGCTGGCGCGCGGCCTCGAGACGCTGAAGGATGTCGTCGAGGTTGTCGGGGAAGACCATGAATTCCTGCAGGCCTTCCATGCCGATCGCCGCCATCTCGGCCGGGAAGTCCCGGTCGAAGAACTGCGCGATGCCGCCGGTGGCGTTCTGGCTCAGCATCTCGAAGCCCTGCTGGATGAATTCGTCATCCGCGACCGATGCGTTGGCGTTGACGGGCAGCTGGCCGAGGCCGTCGGGCCCGTTGATGCGCGTCTGGACCTCGGCCGACGTCACGAAGTCGAGAAACGCGCGCGCCGCTTCCACGTTCTGTGCGCCCGAGGCGACGTGGAACGTGTCGGTCGGCGCATCCTCGCCCATCTCGACATCGGGATTGATGACCGGGAACTGGTAGAAGTCCAGCTGATCATCGGTCAGCCCGCCGTTGCGGAGCTGATCGACCGCGAAGTTGCCCATCAGGTAATGCGTGGCCTCGCCGCTGATCACGAAGGGCAGCGCCTCCTGCCACGAATAGGTCTGGTGGTCGTCGATGAAGGCGCCCATGTCGATGAGCTGGCGCCAGTTCGCGAAGGTCTCCCGCACGCGGTCGTCGGTCCAGGGCACCTCGCCGCGGGCCAGTTCCATGTGGAAGTCGAAGCCGTTGGTGCGCATGTTGAGATAGTCGAACCAGCCGCCGGCCGTCCAAAGGAAACGGCTGCCGATGGCATAGCACTTGCGTCCCGAATCGATGATCGCCTGGCAGTTGGAGACCTCTTCCTCCCAGGTTTCCGGCTCGGACAGGCCCAGCTCCTCGAAGATGTCTTCGCGGTAATACATGCCCCACTGGTAATAGGTGTATGGGACGCCCCATTGACGGCCATCCTGGGTCATGGCGCCGCGCACGGATTCCAGACCGTCATAGTCGCCTGCCTCCCACCAGTCGGTGATGTCCATGAACAGGCCGGCATTGACATAGGGCGTCATTCGGTTGGCGGCATACCAGTTCACGACGTCCGGCGGGTTGGCCGAGAGAGCGTTGCGGATCTGCGTCTTCCATGCCTCGCGGTCGACGATGGTCAGCTCCACCTCGAGGTCGGGATGCTCGGTCGCGAAATCGGCCGCGAGCCCTTCCATGACGGCACGGGGGCCGGGATTGGACATGTCCGAAATGATGCGCAGCGTGCCGGACAGATCCTGCGCGAACGCGGTG
>CAZUVG010000426.1:0-3020 GCA_964623765.1 uncultured Roseicyclus sp. | reverse complement strand
CACGAGCGGATCGACCTGCCGGAGGGCGACAACCTCTTCGTGGACATCATCGACTGAGGGGCGGCACGCGCCCCGGAACGGCAAGACGGGAACGGCATGGCATTCGACTACGATCTCTTCGTCATCGGCGGTGGCTCGGGCGGGGTGCGCGCGGCGCGCGTCGCCGCGGCAGGCGGCGCGAAGGTCGCGCTCGCGGAGGAGAGCCGCATGGGCGGGACCTGCGTGATCCGGGGCTGCGTGCCCAAGAAGATCATGGTCTTCGCCTCGGCCTACCGCGAAGGCTTCGCCGATGCGCGGGCCTATGGCTGGGACGTGGAGGGCGGGCGCTTCGACTGGCGGCGTTTCCGGGCGCATCTCCATGCCGAGCTCGACCGGCTCGAGGGCGTGTACCGCAAGCTCCTCGACGGTTCGGGCGTCACGGTCCACGACCAGCGCGCGGTGCTGGACGATCCGCACACGGTGCGCCTGGCCGACGGCACGACGTGCTCGGCCAAGCACATCCTGGTCGCCACGGGCGGTCGGCCAGAACGGCCCGAGATGAAGAACGCCCATCTCGGCCTTGTATCGGACGACCTGTTCGATCTCGAGGAACTGCCCCGGCGCCTTCTGATCGTGGGCGGCGGCTACATCGCTTGCGAATTCGCCTGCATCATGAATGGGCTCGGCGTGGAGGTGACGCAATTCTACCGCGGCGCGCAGATCCTGCGTGGTTTCGACGGGGAGGCGCGGGGGCTGATCGCCGAGATGATGGAGGAGAAGGGCGTCGATCTCCACCTCGGCACGAATATCGTCGACATGGCCCCTGCGGGGACGGAGGCACCGCTCTCCGCCGCCGACCCGGGCGCGGATGCCGCCATGGGGGCACCGGCCAGCGAAACGGCCGCCGAGGCCGGGGGCGGTTCGGGCGGCCCGGTCTGGGTCAAGGCATCGAACGGGCAGGAGAAGGTGTTCGACGCCGTCCTCTTCGCCACCGGCCGCAGGCCGAATTCCGACGGCATGGCGCTCGAGGACGCGGGCGTGGAGATCGGGCGGCGCGGGCAGGTCGTGGTGAACCCGTATTCGCAGACCTCCGTCCCCTCGATCTACGCGATCGGCGACGTGACCAACCGCGTGAACCTGACGCCCGTGGCGATCCGCGAGGGCATGGCCTTCGTCGAGACGGTCTTCGGCGGCAACCCGACGCCGGTGGATCACGACCTGATCCCGTCCGCCGTCTTTACCCAGCCCGAATTCGGCACCGTGGGCCTGTCGGAGGAAGAGGCGCGCGAGCAGGAGCCGGTGGACATCTACTGCACGTCCTTCCGCCCGATGCAGTCCGCCTTCGCGGGGCGCCCGGACCGCGTGCTGATGAAGCTCGTCGTGTCGAAGGAGACCCGCAAGGTGCTGGGCTGCCACATCGTCGCGCCGCAGGCCGGCGAGATGATCCAGCTGGCCGGGATCGCGGTGAAAATGGGCGCCACCAAGGAGGATTTCGACCGGACCGTGGCGGTGCACCCGACCATGTCGGAGGAATTGGTGACGATGAAGACGCCGGTGCGCTCCGCCTGACGGCTCCCGGGGCGTGGCGTCGCGGCAAAACTGCGCAGGGGCGGGTGCAATCGGATGGCGCTGCCCCATATACTGCTCCAACACGTGTAACGCGGACATGTCCGAAACCTGTCAAGTGAGGGGAACGACAATCGATGGCTGGAAATAGTGGCGGACCCTGGGGAGGCGGCGGCTCCGGCGGCGGCAACCGCGGCGACAACGGATCGAACGGCCAGGGCGGTGGCCCCGGCGGACCGCGCCGTCCCGGTGGCGGCGACCAGCAGATGCCGGAGATCGACGAGATCGTTCGCAAGGGCCAGGAACAGCTGCGCGTCCTGATGGGCGGGCGAGGCAACCGTGGCGGTGGCGGAGGTGGCGACGGGTTCAAGTTCACCCGCGGCACATGGGGCATTATCGCGCTCGTGGTCGCGGGCATCTGGGCCTTCCAGTCCTTCTACACCGTCCGTCCCGAGGAGCAGTCGGTCGAACTCTTCCTCGGTGACTTCTCGTCCATCGGCAATCCGGGCCTGAACTTCGCGCCCTGGCCCCTCGTGACGGCCGAGGTCGTCAACGTGACGTCGGAACGGACCGAGTCGATCGGTGCCGCGCGGTCTGGCACCTCGGACACGGGGCTCATGCTGACCACGGACGAGAACATCGTCGACATCGACTTCGAGGTCGTCTGGAACATCTCCGATCCCGCGGAATTCCTGTTCAACCTGCGTGACCCCGAGGCGACGATCCGCGCCGTCTCGGAAGCCGCCATGCGCGAGGTCATCTCCGCCAGCCAGCTCGCCCCGATTCTCAACAGGGATCGCGGCGTCATCGCCGACCGGGTGCAGGAGCTGATCCAGACCACGCTCGACAACTACGATTCCGGCGTGAACATCGTGCGTCTGAACCTCGACCGTGCGGACCCCCCGTCCGAGGTGATCGACGCCTTCCGCGACGTTCAGGCCGCGGAACAGGAACGCGACCGGCTGGAGCGTCAGGCCGACGCCTACGCCAACCGCGTGCTCGCCGGTGCCAGGGGTGAGGCAGCCCAGATCCTCGAGCAGGCCGAAGGCTACCGTGCGCAGGTCGTAAACGAGGCACAGGGTGAGGCGAGCCGCTTTCTCGCCGTCCTGCAGGAGTATTCGCAGGCGCCGGACGTGACGCGCCGCCGTCTCTACCTCGAGACGATGGAGCGCGTGCTCGGCGACGTCGACCTGGTCATCCTGGACGGCGAGAACGGGCAGGGCGGATCGGGCGTGGTGCCCTACCTGCCGCTCGACCAGCTTCGCCGCGGCACGACCGGGACCACCGGCAGCACCACCACGACGACGACCGGGAGCAGCAACTGATGAAACGTCTTACCTTTCTCATTCCCGCCCTCGTCCTTGCCGTGGCGGTCCTTCTGAGTTCCATCTTCGTCGTCGACGAACGGCAGCGCGCGCTGGTGCTGCAGTTCGGCCAGATCCGGCAGGTGATCGAGACGCCGGGGCTCAACTTCA
>CAZUVG010000425.1:0-3024 GCA_964623765.1 uncultured Roseicyclus sp. | reverse complement strand
GCTTCTTGAGCTCCGCCTCGGCCTTCTCGCGCGCCTCCTTCGACAGCTTGGTCGCCTCGATGCGCTCCTCCAGTTCCTGGACCTCGCCGCCGTCCTCGCTGTCGCCGAGCTCGCGCTGGATCGCCTTCATCTGTTCGTTGAGGTAATACTCGCGCTGCGTTCGTTCCATCTGGGACTTCACGCGGGTCTTGATCTTCTTCTCAACCTGCAGGACGGACATCTCCCCCTGCATCAGGCCGTAGACCTTCTCCAGCCGCTCGGCCACGTCGAGCGTCTCGAGAAGCTCCTGCTTCTGCGCCACCTCGATGCCGAGATGGCCCGACACGAGGTCGGCAAGCTTTGCGGCGTCCGTCGTCTCCGAGACGCTGGTCAGCGCATCCTCGGGGATGTTCTTCTTGACCTTGGCGTATTTCTCGAACTCCTCGGCCACCGAACGGGTCAGCGCCGAGACGGCCGCCGGATCGCCCTCGGTCTCCTGCAACTCGCTCACGCGGGCCTCGAAGAACTCCTCCGTCGCGGTGAACTCCTCGATGCGCACCCGGACGCGGCCCTCCACGAGCACCTTCACGGTGCCGTCGGGCAGCTTCAGGAGTTGCAGGACGTTGGCAAGGACGCCCGAACGGTAGATGCCCTCTGTCGTGGGATCGTCCACCGAGGGGTCCATCTGGCTCGACAGGAGGATCTGCTTGTCATCCTGCATGACCTCTTCCAGCGCGCGAACGGATTTCTCGCGGCCGACGAAGAGGGGCACGATCATGTGGGGGAACACCACGATGTCGCGCAGGGGCAGGACGGGATAGGTCGCGTTTTGCTCTGGCATCTTGCCTTCCTCGATCTTTTGGCAGGAGGGTGCCGGCCCCGGCGTTGCGGCGACCACGTGACCCTCCCCTTTCCGGGACATGGGACTTGGGGCGTTCTGCGGGCGGTTTCAACCACGGCCTTCTGGCCCTTCGGTGCACGACACTGTGCATGGACGCCCCACCCGTCACAATGCCCATCTAGGGTGCCGGGCGGCCTGTTCACAGGTTTCGGGGCCAGCGAGCGCGAAAATTTCACGCGGGCCAGACCCCGGAAGGGCGCATGCGCCACTGGCGGTTCCGACGGCAGCGGGGGCGGCCCTACCGCGTGAGTCGCACCAGTCGCGTCGTGGCCGCATCGCCTTCGCCCGACTGCAGCACTCCGACAAGGGTGCGGGCGTTCGGAACGGCCACGACAAGGAGGAACGGGACCGCGCCGTTCTCGGCGGCGAGCGCCCCGCGCGCGGTCAACCGCGGCAGGCGTGCGAACGGGCAGCCGAGCGCGGCCGTGGCGCGGTCCGAGGTCACGTCCGCCTCGCCCGGAAGCTCGGCGAAGGGGATGTCACCCTCCTGCCAGACGACCAGCGGCACCTCCGACGCGAAGGCCGCACCGCCGATGGTGACCGTGCGCTCGCTCGCTTCTGCGTCGACAAGAACGGTGTCGGTGCCGGCACCGGCCAGCGGGCCACTCCCGGACGGCGGGCCCAGTTCCATCGTCCACGTGCCGTCGAGATCCGTCATCGTGGTGTTGAGCCACGCCCCGGATTCCTCGCCGCAGGCGCCCTCCGCAACGTGAAGTCCGCCCTCGGGGTCGAAGAAGGCAAAGGGACCCGGATCGGCGTCGGTGCCGGCGGGCCCGCCCGCGTCGGGCTCCTCCGCGATGCGGTCGTCGTCGGACTGCGCCTCGGGCTGGGCGCCGGTCTCCACCTCGCCCACGGTATCCGCGCCCTGCCGCTCCTGCGCGGCGACGGGTTGCAGGGTGAGGGTCACGACCGCGAGGGTGAGAATGGCTTCGGTCCGGGTCATCGGGGCGCTCCGGTGCGGTTGGGGGTCGGCGCATCAATGCCCGCGGCGCCCGCAGGGTTCCACCAATGGGCCGTGCCGCGCCTCCGGGCTTGTCTCCCGCAGGGGGCCTGCCTACCGTCGGAGCGACACGGTTGCAGAATGCGGGCGAAGCGGATGCAGCGACGACGGTTTCTCTTGCTCTCCACGACCGCGCTGGCGGCAGTAGGCCTCGGCTGGGGCACGATGCGCGCGGGGCGGCGGGCCGAATTCCTCCTGACCGACCCCGAGGGCACCAGTTTCGTCTACCGCGACGGCTGGATCACGGCCGCGCGCTGATGTTCGTCGGGCCGGACTTCCTCCGTCGCGCGGACCTGCCGCCCGTCGTCATCGTCGGCAGCGGGCCTGCGGGCATCACGCTGGCGATCAGGCTCGCCAACGCCGGCGTGGCCTCGCTGGTGCTGGAGGCCGGGGCCGCGAACTACAGCGACGCCTCGCAGGACGTCTACCGCGGCCGCACCGTCGGCGACCCTTACTTCGCGCTCGACGTCACGCGCCTGCGCTACCTCGGGGGGTCGAGCAACCACTGGGGCGGATGGTGCCGTCCGCTCGATGCCGAGGACTTCGAGGCCCGGCCGGATCTCGGCATCCCGGGCTGGCCGATCTCGCGCGCCGACCTCGACCCCTACGCCGCCGAGACGCAGGCCATCCTGGAACTGCCGCCGACCGAGGACCGCCCGGCGGCCGAGACGCTCACCGACGTGCATTTCACCTACAGCCCGCCGGTACGCTTCGCACAGAAGTACCTCCAGACGCTCCGCAGCTCACGCCTGATCCATCTCGCGCTGGAGACGCCGGTCCTTTCGCTCGCCGCGGAAGGGCGACGCGTGACCAGCCTCAGGGTCCACGATGCCGCGGGCGCGGAGGTTGCCCTCGCGCCGCGTCACGTCGTCGTCGCCTGCGGCGGGATCGAGAACGCGCGGCTTCTCCTCTGGTCGAACCGCAGGTCGCCCGAACCGGTCGTGCCGCGCGCCGAGACGCTGGGGCGCTACTGGATGGACCATCCGGTCTTCGACGCCGGCGCCGCGATCCTCGAACGGCCGTTCCAGCCGCGTCCGGACGGATACGGGATCACCTTCATCGCGGTCCGGCGCGATGTCCTGCGCGCCCATGGCATCCTGTCGGGCGTGGTGCGCATCCATCCCCTCCGGCGCGACGGCGTGCC
>CAZUVG010000424.1:0-3028 GCA_964623765.1 uncultured Roseicyclus sp. | reverse complement strand
GGCCGCCACGATGGCCGCCTGTGCCCAGTGCCACGGGTCGGAATAGTGCCGCTGGCCCTCGTGGTGCATGTAGTAGTTGTCCTGCGTGCCGCCGATGCCGGTGGTCTGCATCCCCATCGAGGCCGCGAAATCGGCGGCGCCCAGGCTCATGGCCTGCAGACGGGGCGAGGCCGCCGCGATCTCCTCGACATGGGCGATGCCCGCGGCGCTCTCGATGATGACCTCGAAGCCGATCTTCTTCTGTCGGCCCATCGCCGCCTCGATGGAGGAGACCAGCGCATCGACCGCGTAGATGTCCGACGCGCAGCCCACCTTCGGGATCATGACGAGGTCGAGCCTTTCGGAGGCCTGCTCGATCAGGTCCACGACGTCGCGATACCAGTAAGGACTGTCGAGCCCGTTGATCCGCACGCTCAGCGTCTTTGCGCCCCAGTCCACGGCGCCGATGGCCTCGATCACGTTCTTCCGCGCCTGCGGCTTGTCGTCGGGGGCGACGGAGTCCTCGAGATCGAGGTTGATCACGTCCGCCTCGGAGCCCGCCATCTTCTCGAAGATCGAGGCGCGCGAGCCCGGGCCGAAAAGCTGGCAGCGATTCGGGCGGGCGACCGGTTGCGGCTGGATGCGGAAGCTCATGGCATGTCCTTCGCGAAAGTTTGTTTCGTCTCTCTGGCCCCGGGGGATAGATTGCTGCGCGAGCGAAGGCAAGCGCCGCGTCGCGGCATCACGGTCCGGATCGCGGATGTCTCAGCGCCGGTTCTTCTTCTGCCGCCGGCGGTAGGCCACCTCGGTCGGGATCAGGATCAGCGCGGCCGAGGCGCCCACGACGGCGTCGAGGCCGGGAGAGCCGAAGGTGAAGCCGAACATCACGCGGACCATGAAGACGACGACAACGGCGCCCAGCGCGATGAAGATCGAGGGCAGGATGCCGTTGTGCGACAGCCCCAAGCGCTCGAACAGGTAGCCGACGATGCCCGCGATCACGATCGAGCCGAAGAAGGCGAAGAAGCCCATGTCATTCCACTCCGACAATCTCTCCCGGCGCCACGCGCGCGCCGCGCAGCCAGTCCTCGACGTTCATCGCAGGGCGCCCCTCGGGCTGGACCTGCGTGACCTCGACAGCGCCCTCGCCCGAGGCGATTGTAAGACCGCGAAGAACCTCGCCCGGCCGCCCCGACCCCTCGGCGGGCCGGGCGCTCAGGAGCTTCACGCGCCGGTCGCCAATCATCGTCCAGGCGCCGGGGAACGGCGAGAGGGCGCGGATCGTCCGCGCGATCTCGTCCCCCGGTCGCGTCCAGTCGATGCGCGCCTCCGCCTTGTCGATCTTCTGCGCGTAGGTGACACCGTCCTCGGGCTGCAGCTCGGGGCTCAGACCCTCGAGTCGGCCGAGCGCCTCCACGATCGCCTCCGCGCCCAGCGCCGAGAGCCTGCCGTGAAGCTCCCCCGCCGTCTCCTCCGCGCCGATGGGCGTGGCCTTGCGCAGCAGGACCGGACCTGTGTCGAGGCCCGCCTCCATCTGCATGATGCAGACGCCGGTCTCCGCGTCGCCGGCCATGATCGCCCGCTGGATCGGCGCGGCCCCCCGCCAGCGCGGCAGGAGGCTCGCGTGGATGTTGAGGCAGCCCAGACGTGGCGCGTCGAGCACGGACCGCGGCAGGATCAGACCGTAGGCCACGACGACCGCGACGTCGGCGCCCAGCGCGGCGAAGGCCTCCTGTTGCTCGGGCGCCTTCAGGCTGACCGGATGGCGCACGGGCAGGCCCAGCGCCTCGGCCCTCGCCTGCACGGGGCTCGGCCGTTCCTTCTTGCCGCGGCCCGCGGGACGCGGCGGCTGGCAGTAGACGCAGGCGATCTCGTGGCCTGCATCCACCAGCGCGTCGAGGACCGGGACCGAGAAGTCCGGCGTGCCCATGAAGACGATCCGCATCATGCCCTCTTTCGCGCGCGGCGGAGCGCGATATCCCGCTTCGTCCGCGACAGGCGGTCGATGAAGACATGGCCGTCGAGATGGTCGATCTGGTGCTGGACGGAGGTGGCCCAGAGATCCTCGAAGGTCTGCTGCACGCGGACGCCATGGTGGTCGGTGAAGGCGACGACGACCGGGTTCGGGCGTTCGATCGTGGCACTGACGCCGGGCAGGTTGGGGCTGCCCTCCTCCCAGAGGAAGGTGCCGGGGCCCGCCTCGACGATTTCGGGGTCTGCCATGCGGACGGCGCGGCCCCGTTCCGCGCTGCAATCGACCACCGCAAGCCGCAGCATCACCCCGATCTGCGGCGCGGCGAGGCCGAGGCCCGGCATCGCCTCCATCGTGTCGATCATGTCCTCCCAGATCGCGCGGATCTCGCCGGTGATCTCGCCCACCGTTTCGGCGGCCGTCCTCAAACGCCGGTCGGGCCAGGGCACGAAGGGCCTAGCCGGCATATTCCGCCTCCAGCGCCGCGCGCTGTTCCGGCGCGATCCGGTCGAAGGTCACGATCCCGTCGAGATGGTCGTGTTCGTGCTGCGCGCAGATCGCCGCCGGCCCCTGCAGCCGTTCCTCCCGCGTATCGCCCTCGGGCGTCGTCCAGCGCAGCACGATCCACGGCGCGCGCGGCACCTCGGCCGTGACGCCGGGGATCGACAGGCAGCCCTCGGGACCGGTGATGCTATCCTCCGCCCGTGCCACGATCTCGGGGTTGACGCAGACGAAGGGCGTGCGCGTGCCCTCCTTCCAGGTCACGTCCATGACGAATAGACGGATCGTGCGGCCCACCTGCGGCGCGGCGAGGCCGCGTCCGGGCGCGGCATACATCGTCTCCAGCATGTCGCGGGAAAGGTCAGCGACCGACGCCGGGTCGGCAACGGGCGCGCAGGGCCGGGACAGCACCGCATCGGGCCAGCACCGGATGTCGAGAAGGTTCACGCGCGCTCCTTCTCGCGGGCGCGGTCACGCTTCAGCTTCACCATCTTGCGGGTGATGAGCTGGCGCTTCAGCGGCGAGAGGTAGTCGATGAAGAGCTTGCCGTTCAGGTGGTCGATCTCGTGCTGCACG
>CAZUVG010000423.1:0-3034 GCA_964623765.1 uncultured Roseicyclus sp. | reverse complement strand
ATGATGCCCGGCATGGCCAAGATGCAGAAGCAGATGGACGAGGCCGGCTTCGACGACACGGTGATCCGCCACCAGATCGCGCTCATCAATTCCATGACGAAGAAGGAACGCGCCAATCCGCAGATCCTGCAGGCCTCCCGCAAGAAGCGGATCGCGGCAGGCGCGGGGCTGGAGGTGTCGGACCTCAACAAGCTGCTGAAGATGCAGCGCCAGATGGCCGACGCGATGAAGAAGCTCGGCAAGATGGGCAAGAAGGGCCTGATGAAGGGCGGCCTCGGCGCGCTCATGGGCAAGGGGACGCCCGAGGCACTCCAGAACGTGGACCCGAATTCAATGGACCCCGCCGCGATGGAGAAGGCTGCCCGCCAGATGGGCCTCGGCGGCCCCGGCGGCCTGCCGCCGGGCCTCGGCGGCTTCGGGAAGAAGAAGTGACGATGCAGGCCCAGACCCTCCAGACCGGGCGCCTGACGCTGCGCCCGATGCGCGAGGCCGACTTCCCGGCCTACGCCGCGCTGATGGCGAGCCCGCGCGCACGGTTCATGGGCGGGCCATACGACACCCGCGCGGCCTGGGGTCTCTTCTGCCACGACGCGGGCTGCTGGCCGCTGTTCGGCCACGGTGCGCTGATGCTGGAGCGGCGGGACACGGGCGAGACGGTGGGACAGGTCGGGCTGAACGCGGGCCCGCTCTTCCCCGAGACGGAGCTGGGCTGGATGGTCTACGACGGCCACGAGGGCCGCGGCTACGCGACCGAAGGCGCCGAGGCGCTCAGGGACTGGGCCTGGGACGCGCTGCCGCTGGAAAGCCTCGCGAGCTACTGCCACCCTGACAACCGCGCATCCCACGCCGTCGCGCGCCGCCTCGGCGCGGTCGAGGATCCGGCAGCACCGCGTCAGGACCCCGAGGACGTGGTCTTCCGCCACCGGAGACCCGCATGATCCCGCGCCTCGCCGACACCCCTGTCCTCGAAACCGAGCGCCTCACGCTCCGCGCGCCGGAGGCCGCCGATTTCGAGGCTTTCGCCCCGTTCGTCGTGTCGGAACGCGCCCGGTTCATCGGGGGCGGCGCGGACAAGGACAGGGGCCACGCCTGGCGGGTGCTTGCAGTCCTCGCGGGCCACTGGCACCTCCGCGGCTACGGGACCTTCGTTCTCGTGGAGAAGGCGACGGGCCGCCCCGTGGGCTCCGCCGGGCCGTGGCACCCCGGCGACTGGCCCGAGCGGGAACTCGGCTGGACGATCTGGAACGCCGAGGCGGAGGGCAAGGGATACGCCCGCGAGGCGGTGACGGAGCTTCGCCGCCACGCCTATACCGATCTCGGCTGGGAGACGGCCGTCAGCTACATCGACGCGCGCAACGACCGCTCCATCGCGCTGGCGCGCCGCCTCGGCTGCCGCCTCGACGAAGGGGCCGAGCGGCCCGACCGGGACGAACCCGTTCGGGTCTGGCGGCATCCCGCACCCGCGGAGGTGCTGGCATGACCGGGCAGATGTCGCCCGTCCCGGCCTTCGAGGCCGGCCGCCTGCGCTACCGGGCGCCGCGGATGTCGGACTTCGAGACCTACCACGCCTTCTGCGCCTCGGACCGGGCGGCGGGCCTCGGCGGCCCATTCCCGCGCCGCATCGACGCCTTCGACCGCCTCGCGAAACTCGTCGGCCACTGGCACCTGCGCGGCTTCGGCCGCTGGATGGTCGCCGACCGCGACACCGACGAGCCGCTCGGCGTCGTCGGCCTCCTGCATCCCGAGGGCTGGCCCGAGACGGAGCTTGCCTGGACCGTCTTTTCCGCGGCCGAGGGGCGCGGGATCGCCTTCGAAGCGGCGCGCTTCGCCCGCGGCTACGCCTACGACACGCTGGGGCTCACGACCCTTGTCAGTTACGTGAAGACGGACAACGTCCGCTCGACCGCGCTGGCCCGCCGGATGGGCGCGACGGACGAGGGCGTCTTCGACCACCCCGTGATCGGCGCCGTGACCGTGTGGCGCCACCCTTCCCCCGACGAGGCCGACCGATGAGCCAGGACACCATGCCCGACGCGGCCAGCCGCGCCGCCGACCTCCTGAAGGAGCATCGCGAGAGCATCGACCGCCTCGACGCGATCCTCGTCTACACGCTCGGCGAGCGGTTCAAGCACACGCAGGCCGTGGGCCGGCTCAAGGCCGAGCACGACCTTCCCCCGTCCGATCCGGACCGCGAGGCGGCCCAGATCGCGCGGCTTGAAGACCTCGCGAGGCGGGCCGACCTCGACCCCGAATTCGCCAAGAAATTCCTCCGCTTCGTGATCGACGAGGTCATTCGTCACCACGAGCGCCACCAATCCTGAGGCACATGCCTCATCCCCGCCATTCAAAGGAGATGACACGATGGCAATGAAGATCCGACTGGCCCGCGCAGGCTCGAAGAAGCGCCCCTTCTACCGCATCGTCGCAGCCGACAGCCGCAAGCCCCGCGACGGCCGCTTCATCGAGAAGCTCGGCACCTACAACCCGCTCCTGCCGAAGGACAGCGAAGACCGCATCAGGATGGACCTCGACAGGGTGAAGCACTGGCTCGACCAGGGCGCGCAGCCCACGGACCGCGTGAGCCGCTTCCTCGAGGCTGCCGGCGTTCTGGAGAAGAAGGAGCGCAGCAACCCGCGGAAGGCCGAGCCCGGCGCCAAGGCGAAGGAGCGCGCCGAGGAGAAGGCCGCGAAGGCCGCCGCGGCCGAGGAAGCCGCGAACGCGCCCGCCGAGGCGCCTGCGGAGGAAGCCCCAGCCGAGGAGGCCGCCGCCGAAGAGAAGGCCGAGTAAGCGGACCGCCGACGGGGCGCCGGCACGCGGCGCCCCGCCAACGATCATGCGCCGGATTCCGCTCGACCGCCTCCGCCAACACCGTTCCGCCACCCGAAAGCGGCGGGTCGGGAAGGTGCGCCCATGATCCTGGCGATCCTGGGTCTCGGCGGCGTGGGCCTGTGGTTCCTGATCGCGGGCGACGGTCCGGCCCGTATCGTCGGCGTGGGGCTGATCGCGGCAGCCGTGCTGTTCGCATTCCTTCTGT
>CAZUVG010000422.1:0-3037 GCA_964623765.1 uncultured Roseicyclus sp. | reverse complement strand
TCATGCGGGCCGGCCGGATCGTCGAGATGGGGCCGCGCCGCGACGTGCTGGGCGACCCCCGCCACCCCTACACCGCGGCGCTGCTCGCCGCCGTGCCGCGCCCCGACCCCACCGCCCTGCGCGGCAAGCTGCCGAAGCTCGACCTCGACCGGCTGCCGATGGGCGCGCTCAGGCAGGCCGCGCCGAACCACTGGGTCGCCGCGTGACCATCGGCATCGGCATCGCGGGGCCCGGCGCGGGGCGGGCCGCCCATGCGGCGCTGGCCGCGGTCGAGAAGGTCGGCCGGGGCATGATCGGCGGCTTCGTCAGCCTCGCCGCGCTCGACCGCGCCGGCCGCCTGCACCGGGGCGAGACGCAGCGCGGCGGCGCGGCGGCGCTCTTCGCCGGGCGTCTGCCCGAGGCCATCGCCGAGGCGCCTGTCGTCGCGCTGATGTCGTCGGGCCCCGACCGGATGCCGCCGCTGTCGCAGTTCACCCCGGCGGCCGAGGGCGTGGGCTGCCTCAGCGGCCATCGCCTGCCCAACATGCCCGGCCGCCCCGGTGGCGAAGCGGTCAACGCGCTGGCCCTCGCCCGGCTCGCGGAAGGCACCCCGCCGCAGGCCGCGCTGGACGCCGTGCTGGCAGAGCACCCGGACGCCGATGCCGGCCTGATCGCCGTCAGCGCCACGGGCGAGGTCGCCGCCGCCAACAGCCGGCTCGCCGCCGCGCGCAGCGATGCCGGCATGTTGGTGACCGAGGGCGCGGGGCTGAAGATCGCCGTTCTGCACAACGCCATCTTTCCGGTCGCGGGCCTCGCCGCCCTTGCGGCAGGTGCCGCGATCGACGCGGCCGCACCCGCCGACGCCTACGACTTCGAGATCACGCTGTCGGCCGGTCTCGAACTTTCCACCGCGCCGCCCGAGGGCATCGAGATCGACGGCGCCGGACGGGTCGTCGCCCTCTCGGGCCTGCCCGCCGGCTGGGCCGCGCCCGCCTGGCAGGGCGCGGCGGCGATGCGCGGCGCGCCGGTGACGCGCGGCGGCCGGCAGATCGGCACCCTCGTCTCCGAGGCCTACTGCGTCGCCCGCGACGGGGTGCTGCAAGGCTGCGACGGACAGCCCTCCGCCCGCCTGCGCGTCAGAACCGCCCACCCGGAAAGAGAGACCGAATGACCCGCAGCTTCATCGTCGCCGCCGCGCAGCTCGGCCCGATCGCGCGGGACGAACCGCGCGCCTCCGCTGTCGCCCGCATGGTCGCCATGATGGAGGACGCGAAGTCCCGCGGTGCGGCCCTTGTCGTCTTCCCCGAGCTCGCGCTCACGACCTTCTTTCCCCGCTGGTGGATTGAGGACGGGGCCGAACTGGATGCGTTCTTCGAACGCGAGATGCCCTCGTCCGAAACGCAGCCTCTTTTCGACGCGGCCCGGCGGCTCGGCGTCGGGTTCCATCTCGGGTATGCAGAGCTTACCCCGGAGGGCCGGCGCTTCAACACCGCCATTCTCGTCGGACCGGACGGCACGATCCTGGGCACCTATCGCAAGATCCATCTTCCGGGCCACGCCGCGCACGAGCCGTGGCGACCCTTTCAGCACCTGGAGAAGCGGTACTTCGAGAAGGGCGACCTCGGCTTTCCGGTCTTCGACGCCTTCGGTGGACGTGTCGGCCTGTGCATCTGCAACGACCGGCGCTGGCCCGAGACCTGGCGGATGCTGGGCCTCGGCGGCGCGGAACTCGTCATGCTTGGCTACAACACGCCGGCGCACTATCCGCCCGCGCCCGAACACGACCACCTGCAATACTTCCACAACGCGCTGTCTCTGCAGGCCGGCGCCTACCAGAACGGGCTCTGGGCCGTGGGCGTGGCGAAGGCGGGACACGAGGAAGGATCCGATCTCATCGGCGGCAGCCTTGTCGTGGCGCCGACGGGAGAAATCGTGGCGCAGGCCACGACGATGGCCGACGAGGTCGTCACCGCCGAGGTCGATCTAGACCGATGCTCGGAGATCCGGAACAACATCTTCGACTTCGCCCGGCACCGCGAACCTGCCGAGTATGCCCTGCTGTGCGAAAGGCCCTCGTGCTTGGGGGCCCGAAACTGACAGCGCCGCTCCCGTGTCACTCGTCCAGCGCGCCGGCCGTCGCGAAATAGGTGTCCGCGATGCCGCGTACGACGTCTTCGTCATGCTCCTCGGTGGCGAGGTGCAATTCCTCCAGCGTCGCGGCGAGCGCGCCGAATTCCTCGTTCATCTTCGCCAGAGCGAGTTCGATCGTGTAGGTGTATTCGTGGATCTCTTCCATGTCGGCGACGCTCAGCGTCTCCCGCGACAGGACATCCCGAACCTTGTCGTTGTAGTCCACGAAGTTCCGGAGGGCTTCTTCCACGGTCTCTGACGGTTCGGCAAAGTAATGATCGACCTCGTCGGCGAAAGACATCGTCGTCATGACGAGCGAGAGAGTCGCCCCGGCGGCGAATGCGGTGAACAGGTGCATGGCAGAGATCCTTATGAATCGGATGGACTTTTCGTGTCAGGTTGCCGCGCCGGTTTATGCAGGGAAGGCGGCGGGCCGCGGCCCTGACCGGCGGTCCCGGCCATCGCTGCAAGCCGGCGCGGCAAATACCTGACAGTTTTCGTGGGTAATACGAAGCAAGCCCGCCCGTCAAGCGCCGGGACTCCGCAAGGATGTCTTGTCGCAGCCCGGCAGACGGCTTGCGCAGCACGCGGCACGCGGCGGACATCAATTCGGATGATCGGCGAGCGCGCGGGCTGCATCGATTGCAAACACGAAGGAATCTTGCCCTTCCTGGTCGAATAACCGGCCGCGCCGATTCCATGCGCCTGAACTTCCAGCTATTTCAGTCTTATGGATATCGTTCTCGTCACCACCGTCATCGCGTCGCTTTTCCTCGTCATCGGCGCGGCGGAACCGCTCGCCGCGCGCCTGAAGTTGCCCATGAGCGTGATCCTCGCCGTGCTCGGCGTGCTGATCGGCACGGGGGCGATCTTCTTCTTGCGGACGGAGTTGACGGACGCGCTGAACCCGGTGGCCGAGGCGATCCTG
>CAZUVG010000421.1:0-3041 GCA_964623765.1 uncultured Roseicyclus sp. | reverse complement strand
TTCACCGACGGCGCCTGTTCCGGCAATCCCGGCCCCGGTGGCTGGGGTGCGCTCCTGCAGGCGAAGGACGGGGAGACCGTGCTGAAGGAGCGCGAACTGAAGGGCGGCGAGGCGATGACGACCAACAACCGCATGGAACTGCTCGCCGCGATATCGGCCCTGGAGGCGCTGGAGCGACCGTCCCGGATCACGGTGGTGACCGACAGCGCCTACGTGAAGGGGGGAATCACGGCCTGGCTTCATTCGTGGAAGAAGAACGGGTGGAAGACCATGGCGAAGAAGCCCGTGAAGAACGAGGACCTCTGGCAGCGGCTCGACGAGGCGGCGCGGCGTCACGAGGTGACGTGGGAGTGGGTCAAGGGACATGCCGGCCATCCCGAGAACGAGCGCGCGGACGAACTGGCCCGCGCCGGCATGAAGCCCTTCAAGTAACCGTCTCGCTTGTCCTCGACGACGCGGCGGCCTTCGACCTCGCGTCCGCAGGGACGCGTGCGCCGAGCCGGGCGCAGATCGACATCATCGGCGTGTTCTTCTTCCCTGCCGGCCGGGCGGCGGTGGACGGCGGCACGCTGCGTGACGGGTTCACGGGGTACGAGACGGTCTTCCGGGCCGCCGGCCCCGGGCCTCTCGCCACCGCCTTCGCGGCCGCCCGCATCGCGCAGGTCTTCAGCACGGCCGAGATCGCGCCGGTCGCGGCCGGGCAGACGCGCGCTCGGCCTCGGCTGGCGGCGTCCCGTCGACAAGGCCCGCCGCGGTCCCGGATTCAGTCGAATGTCCCGGTCACCCGGCCCAGCAGCATGAAGGCCCGCGCCGTGCGGGTATCGGAAAGCCGGGCGATCTCCTCGTCGGAGGCGTGGCGCTCGAACTCCATGAAGGTCCGGTCGAAATGGCGCAGGAAGTGATGCGCAGCATCGCGGAACACCGGGTCCTTCTTCATGCGTCCCACCGCCAGCACGAGCGAGGACCGGTCGTGGATGCCGCCGAGCGCGGCGATGGCGCGGCCGCGGGCTCCTTCCGCGAAACGGCGCCAGATCTCGGGCCGCGCGCGGTCGGGCTGAAGATCGTCCATGTAGATGCCGTCCTGGCTCAGCAGTGTCAGCACGTCCTGGCTGGCGCGCACGAGTCGTTCCGTCGTGGGGTCCTCCAGCGCACGGCGGAGGGTGCGAAAACCCTCCTTGTCGTGCTCGTTCTCGGGGAAGTTCATTGCCCGGATGAAATCCGCGACCGAGATCGGCTCGGGCACGTCGGCCTGCGCGAAGGCGAGCGCGGGCTGGGGCATCTCGGGCTCGGATGGCACCGGCGTGGCAACGGCGGCACGGCCCTCTGGCGGCGTCAGCTTGCGCAGCGAGGTAAAAGTGGCGGGCTGCCCGCCTTCCTCGCCTGCGGTCACCCGCGCGGCGACGAGATCCTCCAGCCGCTGCATCAGGTCGGGCTTGAGATCCAGCGCCGCGTTCTGCTGCTGGTCGACCCACGCAACCCGCATCGCATCGATCGAAGCCTGCAGCCGCGTTGCCTCCTGCCTGAGCGCGCGGGCGGTGCGCGCCGCGACGGCGACAACCCAGATCAGCGCCACGGGCAAGAGAACGGCAAGGATGGCGAGGAGCGAACGCGCGAAGCCGTCCGCGCCGACATCGTCGCCCAGGCCAAAGAGGGTCACGGCCCCCAGCCAAGCCACCGTCAGAAGCGCGGCCACGATCTCGATGGCCGTCACCCGCGGCTCCGAAGCCGTGCGCGCATAGAGGCCGAGCTCGAGCGGCGAGGGCTTGCGGTCTTCGGGCATCGGGGCCTTCCGTGGGCAGTTCGGCGCAGCGCTCAGACGTAGGAGATGCGGAGGATCTCGTAATCCTTGGCGCCGCCCGGCGTGCGCACCTCGACGCTATCGCCCTCCTCCTTGCCGATCAAGGCGCGGGCGAGCGGCGAGTTGATGTTGAGCCGGCCGGCTTCGATGTTGGCCTCGGCCTCGCCCACGATCTGGAAGGTCTTCTCCATGTCGTCCTCGTCGACGAGCACCACGGTCGCGCCGAACTTGATCGGCCCGGACAGCGTTTTGGGGTCGATCACCTGCGCGCGGGCGATCATGCCCTCCAGTTCCTTGATGCGGCCCTCGATGAAGGACTGCTTCTCCTTCGCCGAGTGATACTCGGCGTTCTCGGACAGGTCGCCATGCTCGCGCGCCTCGGCGATGGCCTGGATGATCGCGGGACGCTCGACGGACTTCAGCTGCTTCAGCTCGTCGTTCAGGGCCTTTTGGCCCGCGGGGGTCATCGGGATCTTTTCCATGTCAGCCTGTCGAAGAAAGAAACATGGCCGCGCGAGCGCGACCTTGGGACGCAGACGGTAAGTGCGAAACTCCCGCCGTTCAACCGGGTTTCTGGGCAGCCGCGGAAAACCGGCGGCGACGCCGCGTCAATACTCGGCGGAAGGGACGACGGCGAGCGGCAAGGCCTGCGCCCGGGTCGGGGTCTCGGGCTCCCCGTCGGCGCCGCAGCCGGCGAGAAGGCCGACCGAAATCGCCACGACGAGCGGCAGGATACGGGGAAGTCGGTTGCAGAGGGTCATGTCCCGAGCCTTTCCTTCCAGCGCGCGATCTGGCGTCTCACCTGTTCCGGCGCGGTCCCGCCGTAAGACCGGCGGGACGCGACGGAATTCCGAACGCCGAGCACGTCGAACACGCCCTCGGTCACCCGCGGCTCGACCGACTTCATGTCGGCGAGCGTGAGGTCCGGCAGGTCGCAGCCCCGCCCCTCGGCCATGGCCACCAGCGCACCCGTCACATGATGCGCGTCCCGGAAGGGCATGTCCAGTTCGCGCACCAACCAGTCGGCGAGGTCCGTCGCGGTGGAGAAGCCCGAGCCCGCCGCGGCCTCCAGCGCCTCGGTGTTGGCCTCCATGTCGCGCACCATCCCCTCCATCGCGGCCAGCGCCAGCATCAGGCTGTCGGCGGCGTCGAAGACCGGCTCCTTGTCTTCCTGCATGTCCTTGGAATAGGCGAGCGGCAGGCCCTTCATCACCGTGAGGAGGGAGACCAGCGCGCCCGAGAT
>CAZUVG010000420.1:2204-3046 GCA_964623765.1 uncultured Roseicyclus sp. | reverse complement strand
CCGGCAACATCGCGATGAACTCGGGCGGCGCGCATTGCCTGAAATACGGCGTGACGACGAACAACCTGCTCGGCGTGAAGATGGTCACGATGGACGGGCAGATCCTCGAGATCGGGGGCGCCCATCTCGATGCGGGAGGCTACGACCTCCTGGGCCTGATCTGCGGCTCGGAGGGACAGCTCGGCATCGTGACGGAGGCGACGCTGCGCATCCTTCGCAAGCCCGAGGGGGCGCGGCCGGTCCTTATGGGCTTCGCCTCGAACGAGGTCGCGGGCGCCTGCGTGTCGGACATCATCAAGGCAGGCGTCCTGCCGGTGGCGATCGAGTTCATGGACCGACCCTGCATCGAGGCGACGGAGGCCTTCGCCAAGGCAGGCTACCCGATGTGCGAGGCGTTGCTGATCGTGGAGGTCGAGGGGTCCGACGCCGAGATCGACGAACAGCTGGGCGTCATCATGCAGATCGCACGGCGCCATGACCCGGTGGAGCTGCGCGAGGCGCAGTCCGAAGACGAGGCCAAGCGCATCTGGCTGGGCCGCAAGTCCGCATTTGGCGCGATGGGGCAGATAAACGACTACATGTGCCTCGACGGGACGATCCCCGTGAGTGCGCTTCCCCATGTCCTGCGCCGGATCGCGGAGATGTCAGACGAGTTCGGGCTGAAGGTGGCGAACGTCTTCCACGCGGGTGACGGCAACATGCACCCTCTGATCCTCTTCGACGCGAACAAGCCGGGCGACCTGGAGCTCTGCGAGCGGTTCGGGGCGGAGATCCTGAAGCTCTGCGTCGAGGTGGGCGGGTGCCTGACCGGCGAGCACGGCGTGGGAATCGAGAAGCGGGAC
>CAZUVG010000420.1:0-2194 GCA_964623765.1 uncultured Roseicyclus sp. | reverse complement strand
TGATGGGGACGCAGTTCGATCCGCAGGACCTCGAGATCCAGATGAAGGTGAAGGACGTCTTCGACCCGGGCTGGCTCCTGAACCCGGCGAAGGTTTTTCCGCTCGCCGCCTCCGAGGCGCGGCGCCGGAGGGATTTCGCCGCCTGACGGCGGCGACCCGGCCGGGGGCTGTCTGCCCCCCCCGGACCCCCCGAGAGTTTCCTGCCAGGATGAAGGAGCGCCTGACGTGATGTCCCCGACGAGCGAGCGAGACTTGAGCGAAGCCGTGGCCTCGGCGCCCGGGCCGCTGCGCATCCGGGGTGGCGGGACGCGGCCCTCGGGGCGGCCCGTGGAGGGGACGGAGCTATCGGTCGCCGGGATCGCCGGCGTGGAGCTCTACGAGCCCGGCGCCCTGACGGTCGTGGTCCGTGCCGGGACGCCGCTGGCCGAGGTGGAGGCGCTTCTGGCGTCGGAGAAACAGCGGCTGCCGTTCGAGCCGATGGATCACCGGGCGCTGCTCGGGACCGGGGGGGAGCCCACGATCGGCGGCGTTGTGGCTGCCAACGTCTCGGGGCCGCGGCGCATCCAGGCGGGGGCCTGCCGCGACAGCCTTATCGGCGTCCGCTTCGTCGACGGGCGGGGCGAGGTTCTCAGGAATGGCGGGCGGGTGATGAAGAACGTCACGGGCTACGATCTCGTGAAGCTGATGGCGGGCGCGCGGGGAACGCTCGGGGTGCTGTCGGAGGTGGCTTTCAAGGTGCTGCCCGCAACCGAACGGCAGGCGAACGTTCTTGTAGAAGGATTGAGCGCACACCAGGCGGTCGAGGCCATGGCGGTGGCGCTGGGGTCGCCGTTCGAGGTGTCGGGCGCTGCGCATCTGCCCGCAGGCCCGGGCGGGCCGGTCACGATGCTGCGGATCGAGGGATTCGAGGCGAGCGTGGGCTACCGGCTGGGGCGGCTTTCGGAACTTCTGGCGCCGTTCGGCGCGGTGCGCGTCGAGGACCGTCCGGATACGGTCGCCGCGGCATGGGCGGAGGTGCGGGACGTGCTGCCCTTCGCGCGCCGGGCGGGCGACGTCTGGCGCATCTCGGTCAAGCCGACGGACGGACCCGATGTCGCCGCGCGCGCTGGCGGCGAGGTCTTCTTCGACTGGGGCGGCGGGCTGATCTGGGCGCTGGTTCCGGAAGGCACGGACCTTCGGGCGCGGCTCGGAGCATTCGCGGGACATGCGACGCTGGTGCGCGCCTCGGCGGAGACACGCGAACGCATCGCGCCGTTCCAGCCGGAGCTCGCGGCGATCGCGGCGCTGTCCGGAGGTCTGCGGCGAAAGTTCGATCCGCGCGGCATCCTCAATCCCGGCCTCATGGCGGAATGAGACGGCGCATGGTTCTTGCCGAGGCGATCCCCGTTGCGCTTGTCTCCGCCGCCCTGTTCGGCGGACTGGCGCTCATGTCCGATCGTCCTCGCGGGGCGCTGATCGCGCAGGGCGCGCTCGTCGTGGCCGCGGCGCTGGTGTTCGTCGCCATCCTCGTGAAGGGGCCGGTGGCGGGGCTCGCGGCTCAACGCGTCGCCGCTTTCGGGGTCGCGCTCATGGCGGCGGCGGTGGCGGGGATGCTCTACCACCTCTACCTCGGACGGTTCGAGAGCGTCTGGAAGGCGCGCGCCGTCTTCACGCTGGTCTTCCTCGTGACCTCGGCGCTTTTCGGCGTGGTCTTCCTTTCCCTCATCTGAAAGCGCGGACATGCAGACGAACTTCTCGCCCGAACAGCTCATGGACCCCTCCACCGCGCGGTCGAACGAGATCCTTCGCGCCTGCGTGCACTGCGGCTTCTGCACGGCGACCTGTCCCACCTACCAGGTGCTGGGCGACGAACTCGATTCGCCGCGAGGCCGGATCTACCTCATCAAGGACATGCTGGAGAAGGGAAGGCCGGCGGACGCCAAGACGGTCAAGCACATCGACCGGTGCCTGTCCTGTCTGGCCTGCATGACGACCTGCCCCTCGGGCGTGCACTACATGCACCTCGTCGACCATGCCCGGGAATACATCGAGCAGACCTATCGACGGCCGCTGTTCGAGCGGATGCTGCGCTGGACTCTGGCGAAGATCCTGCCCTACCCGACGCGGTTCCGGGTGGCGCTGCTGGGTGCGAAGATCGGGCGGCCCTTCGCCTTCCTGATGCCGGATGCGCGGCTCAAGGCCATGCTCGCCATGG
>CAZUVG010000419.1:0-3047 GCA_964623765.1 uncultured Roseicyclus sp. | reverse complement strand
GCGAGCTCGGCTCGGAACTGGACGAAGGCGCCTTCGGCAATCCCACCATGTCGAACGTCATGCTCCAGAGCGGCGAGCTGAGCTATGCCGAGGTCCTCGGACAACGCTTTGCCGAAAGGGTGCCGACGACGATCACCTTCGCCTTCGACAGCGCCGACCTGGACGCCGAGGCCCGCGCTGCACTGCGCCAGCAGGCGGCGTTCATCCGCCACTTCCCCGAAGTGCGCTTCGCCGTCTACGGCCATACCGACCTCGTCGGCAGCCAGGCCTACAACTACCAGCTCGGCCTTCGCCGGGCACGGGCGGCGGTGAACTACATCGTGGCGCAGGGCGTGGACCGGCACCGGCTGGAGGCCCTCGTCTCCTTCGGGGAGACGCAGCCCGTGATCGCCACCACCGACCGCGAGATGCGCAACCGCCGCACGGTCACCGAGGTCACGGGTTTCGTCCAGAGCCACCCGATGGTGCTGAACGGCGAATACGCGCGGATCGTTCACCGCAACTACGTCAACTCGGCAGCGCCGGGCGACACGGCCGGCGAAGGCGGCTGAGGCGCCCCACACACCGCATCGACGAAAAAGGGTCCGCCGCGCGGGCCCTTTTTCATTTCGGGCCGGGTCCCGACGTCACGAAATACACCCGAGCCGTAAACCTAATCCCGTTTTTTGGTCCTATTGTTGCCCTTTTTGAAGGCCACGTTCGCCTCACGCACGGTCCCAGCCCACCGGCATCCCTCTATCGCCGCGGCACGGGACACGACGCTGCGGGGGCCGGCCATAGCCACCCCCGTCAGAACATCGCCCCGGGACCATCCGGGCAAGACTTTGGGATGACGAGGAATGAGTAGCGAGCTGGCCCTGCAAACCGAACCGGCAGCCGTCGTGGCCTGCACGGTATCGCGCAACGTGCATCGCTTCGACCTCTTGATCGAGGACATGGAAGCCGAACTTGGCGAAGGCTGGGGCGATCTCGGCTTCGAGGAGGCGCGTGCCTTCCTGCAGCAGCCCGAGGCCGACGACCTGATCTTCATCGCACTGGCGATCACCAGCGAGGACGAGTCGGACGTGGGCCTGCTCGGCGAGATCATCCGCACCGCAAAGCAGCGCGGCATCCGGGTCATCATCGTGGCCGACGGCGTGTCGCCGGGGACGCTGCACCAGCTCCTGCGGCTGGGCGCGGACGACTTCCTGCCCTATCCGCTGACCGACGGCGCCCTGCACGACGCGGTCGAGCGCATCCAGAAGTTGGCCGACGAGGCGACGAGCGGCGGCGGATCGGGCAACGCGAGCCAGGCCCCGGACACCAAGCCCACGATGGAGGGCAAGGGCGCGGTCTTCGCGGTCCAGAACCTCGCGGGCGGCACGGGGGCCACGACCTTCGCGGTCAACCTCGCATGGGAACTTGCCAACGCGGACAAGAAGAACCCGCTGACCGTCTGCCTGATGGACTTCGACCTGCAGTATGGCAGCGTCGCGACCTATCTCGACCTTCCGCGACGGGAGTCGGTGGTCGAGTTCCTGCAGGATGCCCACACGATGGACGTGGATGCCTTCAAGCAGGCAATGGTGGGTTACGGCGACAAGCTCTCTGTCTTTACCGCCCCGCCCGAGATCCTGCCGCTCGACATCATGGGCCCGGCCGAGGTGGAAGCGATCCTGAACCTCGCGCGGCAATGCTACGACATCGTGGTCGTCGACATGCCCCGCAGCCTTGTCGTCTGGTCCGAGGCGGTACTGAACCGCGCCGACATCTTCTTCGCCACGATGGAGCTGGACCTGCGCTCGGCGCAGGATGCGATGCGCTTCATCAAGGCGCTGAGGGCCGAGGATCTGCCGCTGGAGAAGGTGCAATACGTGCTCAACAAGGCGCCGGGCGGCATGGACCTGACCGGCAAGGGCCGCATCAAGAAGCTGGCCGAAAGCCTCGGTGTGGAGATCAAGACGCATCTGCCCGACGGTGGAAAGCCCGTGCAGCAGGCCGGCGACAACGGCCAGACACTTGCCGAGGCGGCCAGGAAGAACCCGCTCCGCAAGGAGATCGCGAAGCTCGCCTCCGGCCTGCACCAGGCCATGGTCGCGGATGCCAGGGCAGCAAGGTAAGCAGGGAGAGGCGCGGACATGTTCTCGAAGTACCGCAAGCCCGGGGCCAAGGGCGATGCACCGGCCTCAGCCGCCCCGGCCCCGGAGCCCGCATCGGCAAAAGTCGCGGTCGAGACCTCCCAGCCCGCAGAACCGCCCAAGGTCGCGCGCAAGCCGCAGACCCTGGCCGCGGTGCCCAAGGCCGACCTGACGGGCGCGGCCAACGACGAGAAGGACGCCAAGCGCCGCCAGCGGCTCGACGAGCTGAAGACGGAGATGCACCACCGTCTGCTCGACAACCTCAACCTCTCCGCGCTCGAGAGCGCCAAGGAGAGCGAGCTTCGCGCGGAGATCAACGCCATCACCAGCGAGCAGCTGGCAGATCTGGGCGTGGTGCTGAACCGCGAAGACCGGCAGATGCTCAACGTCGAACTCTTCGACGAGGTGACGGGTCTCGGGCCGCTCGAACCGCTCCTGAAGGACGAGACGATCAACGACATTCTCGTTAACGGCCCAAACCGCATCTTCGTGGAGCGCAACGGCCGGCTGGAGCTGACCGACATCCGCTTCAAGGACGAGCGGCACCTGCTGCGGATCATCGACAAGATCGTGTCCGCAGTCGGTCGCCGCGTGGACGAGTCGAATCCCTACGTGGACGCCCGCCTGAGGGACGGCTCGCGCTTCAACGCGATGGTGCCGCCGGTGGCCGTGGACGGCTCGCTCGTCTCGATCCGGAAATTCAAGAAGGAAAAGCTGGGCATCGACGACCTGGTGAATTTCGGCGCCTTCTCCGAGGAGATGGCGGCCTACCTCCAGGCCGCTGTCGCCACGCGCCTGAACGTGATCGTCTCGGGCGGCACGGGCTCGGGCAAGACCACGACGCTCAACGCGCTGTCCTCCTTCATCGACAACAAGGAACGCATCCTGACGATCGAGGACACCGCGGAACTCCAGCTCCAGCAGGTGCAC
>CAZUVG010000418.1:1965-3068 GCA_964623765.1 uncultured Roseicyclus sp. | reverse complement strand
CGGCACGGAGGCGGGCGGGCCGCGCATCCTCGTCACGCAGGGCGACATCCGCGCGATCCAGCTCGCCAAGTCGGCGCTCTATGCCGGTGCGCGGCTCCTGATGGACAAGCGCGGGGTCGATCGCGTCGACCGCGTGGTGCTGGCTGGCGCCTTCGGCGCACATATCAGCCCCAAGCACGCGATGGTGCTGGGCATGATCCCCGACGTGCCCCTCGACCGCGTCACGAGCGCGGGGAACGCCGCGGGCCACGGCGCGCGGATCGCGCTGTGCAACCGTGGCGAGCGGGAGAGGATCGAGGCGACTGTGGGGAAGATCCACAAGATCGAGACGGCGGTCGAGCCACGCTTCCAGGAGCATTTCGTGAACGCGAACGCCCTGCCGCACGCGGTGGACCCGTTCCCGGAACTGGCGAAGGTCGTGCCCCTGCCACAGGTTCGCTTCGGCGCCTCGGGCGGCGGCGATGGTGGCCGCCGCAGGCGCCGGCGCGGCTAGTCCGGGAGCGACGCGCGTCCGGCCGGTCTTGCCTCGGCGGGCAGTGCAGTGCTAAATCGCGAAGCCGTGCGGGTGTAGCTCAATGGTAGAGCAGCAGCTTCCCAAGCTGACGACGAGGGTTCGATTCCCTTCACCCGCTCCAGCACCCCTCATTCGGCCGGCTCGGCCTCCGGCACCCGACCGCGCAGGCGCAGCCCCTTGGGGTCGAACGGCGCCTCGGCGAGGCGCCGGGCCAAATGCGGGCGCCCCAGGATCGCGACATGCACTTCCTCGCCCGGCGCGACGCGGCCCGCCTGCAGGTAGGCCAGCGCCAGCGACTTTCCGACACTGTAGCCGTAGCCGCCGGAACTGACCTGACCCACGGGCGTGCCGTCCGGCAGGAAGATGGGCTCGGACCCGCTGGCGTCGGCCTCCGTCGCCTCGACCTCGAGCAGTACCATCTCCTCGCGGGGCGGCAGATCGGCAATCCGTGCCCAGGCGTCGCGGTTGAGGAAATCCTTGTCGCGCCGGATCAGCCCCGCGAGACCGGATTCCTGCGGCCAGTATTCCGGGCTGTAGTCCCGCCCCCACGAGCCGTAGCCCTTCTCGAGCCTGAGGGACATGAGCGCCC
>CAZUVG010000418.1:0-1955 GCA_964623765.1 uncultured Roseicyclus sp. | reverse complement strand
GCCCGGCTGCCGACGGGGCCGGCGCCCACCGCGCGGCCGGCCTCCAGCAGGGCGGCGTAGAGCCGGAACTGATCGGCTTCGGCACAGTGGAGCTCCCAGCCGAGATCGCCGGTGAAGCTCACCCGGAGCGCCACCACCTCGACGCCCGCCACCTCGATCCGGCGCGCGCGGAAGAACGGGAAGGCCGCGTTCGAGAGGTCCGCGTCCGTCAGGCCGGACAGGAGATCCCGCGCCCGCGGACCCGCGACGTTGAAGCCGCACACGCGCTCGGTCAGGCTCTCGAACGTCGTGCCTTCGGGCAGCGGAAGCGTCCGGAAGAAGCGCAGGTGGTATCGCTCGGCCGCGCCCGAACCCAGCACCCAGAACTCCTCCGGGCCCAGCCGCGAAACGGTGAAGTCGCCGGCCACGCCCCCGCGTCTGCCGATGAGCGGCGTCAGGCAGGACCGCCCGACCTCGCGCGGGATGGCATTGGGCAGAAGGGCGTTCAGCCAGTCCTCCGCCCCCGGCCCCGAGACGCGGTATTTCGCGAAGTTGGAGATGTCGATGATCCCGGCCCGTTCACGCAGCATCCGCGCCTCGCGGCCGACAACCTCCCACCAGGGCTGCCGCCTGAATCCCGCGCTGTCCTCGACGGTTTCGTCAAAGAAAAGCGGATGTTCCCAGCCAAAGTTAAGGCCGAACCGCGCACCCATCTCCGCCTGCACGGCGTGGACCGGCCGCGTGCGGACGGGCCGCCCGGCCTCTCGCTCCTCGCCGGGGAAGTGGATCTTGAACCGGTGGGCGTACTGATCCGCGACGCGTGCCTTCGTGAAGTCCCGACCGGCCCAGTGCCCGAACCGCGCAAGGTCCCACCCGAAGAGATCGAGCGAGGGTTCTCCCTCGACCATCCATTCGGCGGCGAGCCGCCCCAGCCCGCCGTTCTGCGAGAAGCCCGGGATGATGCCGTTGCAACAGAAGTATCCCGGAAGCTCCGGCACCGGCCCGAAGAGCGCGGAGGCATCGGGCGACCAGATCATCGGCCCGTTGATGACGCGCTTGATGCCCGCCTCGCCCACTGCAGGCACCCGGTCGATCGCGCGCATCACGTTCTCAGCGATGCGCTCCAGATCGTCGGCGAAGAGTTCGTGGCCGAAGCCCGCCGGCGTGCCCTCCTCCGCCCAGAAGCGGACATCGCGCTCGTATGCGCCGACAAGCAGGCCCTGCCCTTCCTGTCGCAGATAATACTCCCCGTCCCGGTCGGCGACGGAGGGCAGGCGCCGGTCCATCGCCGCGATCTGCGGGATCGCCTCGGTCACGAAATACTGGTGCTCGGTCGGCATCAGCGGCAGCTCGATCCCGGCCATCCGCGCAACTTCCCGGCCCCAGAGACCGGCCGCGTTCACCACCCACGGCGTGCGGATGTCGCCCTTCCCGGTGCGCACGATCCAGGTGCCGTCGGGCTGAACCTCGGTCGCGGTCACGGGCGTAAAGCGATGAATTTCCGCGCCCCGCGCACGCGCGCCGAGTGCATAGGCGTTGGTCACGCCTGAGGGGTCCACGTTGCCGCCGTCGGGCTCGAACATGATCAGCCGCACGCCGTCGAAGTCCACCAGCGGATGAAGCCGCTCCGCCTCGTCGCGGGAGACCTCGTGGAAGTTCATGCCGTAGCGCCGGGCCTTCGCCTCCTGCAGGCGCAGCTGGTGCACCCGGTCCTCCGTCTGCGCGAGGTAGAGCGATCCGGGCTGGAAGATCCCGCAGGACTGCCCCGTCTCCGCCTCGAGTTCCCGGTAGAGCTGCATCGTGTAGTGCTGGAGCCGCGAGATGTTGGTGCTGTCGTGCAGCCCGTGGATGTTGGCCGCCGCGTGCCAGGTCGAGCCGCTCGTCAGTTCGTCGCGTTCGAGCAGGACGACGTCGCTCCAGCCCATCTTCGCGAGATGGTAGAGGATCGAGCAACCGACGACGCCGCCTCCGATCAC
>CAZUVG010000417.1:0-3086 GCA_964623765.1 uncultured Roseicyclus sp. | reverse complement strand
TTTCAAGGTCGCGCCCCGTCAGGCGCAGCCGCGCGAAGGGCAGGATGATGGCGTTTTCGAGGATCAGATGGCGGCGCGCCTGCGCGGCGAAACGCTGGAACCGCACCCGCATCTCCGACCCGGGCGCGGCGCCGGACGCGCGCAGGGCATCGAGATCGGCAAGGATGCACGGTGTGTCCTCGGCGGCGTGGTCGTGATCGGCGGTCAGCCGGTCGATGGCCTTGCCGATCTCGTCCTCCGGTTCGCAGGCCCGGCGGAGAAGCGGAAAGAGATCCTCCTCCTCATCCGCCAGGTGCAGGGGCAATTCCTTGGCGAGATACTCCCGCACATGCTCCAGATCAGTCCGATCGGGGGCCGGATCCGTCGCGATACGGTCGAGCATCGTGCAGATCTGCCGCTCGCGCAGGTGATCCTCATGGATGAAATCGAGCGGGTTTCCAAGAAGCTGCGGGGAGGTCGGGCTGAGGCAGTCTCCACGTTTCAGATCGCGGGCCTGGGTGTTCATGGGTCTGCCCTTTCCGGGGCTAGACCGATCGGAGGTCCGCGCCGGAGATCTCGGCGGACGCGACCAGTTGGTTGACGTATTGTCGGGCCGCACGAGCCCAGGCCGCCTTCTCCATGGCGTCCGAAATCTTGCCACGCACGGCCTCGAAGGGCAGGACGGCGCCTTGGGCCACGGCATCCATGCGGATGACGTGCCAGCCATGACGGGTGAGGATGGGCTCTGGCGTGATCGTGCCCTCGGCCAGCGGGCGCAGCGCCGCCTCGAACTCCGGCACGGTGTCGCCGGGGCCAAGCTGGCCAAGCGCGCCGCCCGAGGATTTCGAGCCGCAATCGCTGTGCTCCTGCGCCAGTTTGGCGAAGCCGCGCGGATTCTCCTTCGCGCGACCTGCGAGATCGACGGCCCGCGCTTGGGCGGTGGCCTTGGACCCGCCGTCACGCGGGTCGCAGGCGACAAGGATATGGGACACCTCCCAGAGAGGCGGCGAACGGAAGCGCGATGGATCGCGCTCCCATTCGGTGCGGATATCGGCCTCGGTCGGGGCCTCAACGGCGACCGAGGCTTCGAGAAGGCCCCGGATCAGGGCCTCCTCGTCTGTCTCGAAGCGACCCGGGCCGATCTCTGCGGGCTCCGGCGACAGGCCCCGGGCCTTGGCCTCCTGCAACAGAAGGGTGCGCACCGCCACTGCGTTCGCTGCCTTGCGCCAGGACACGCCGGGCTTGCCCTTGGGGCCAGGATGGTTCTGCGTCTCGGCCGCTATCGCGGTGTGCGGAACCTTTTCACCGTTGACGATTAGATCGGGAAAAAGGGCTGCGTTCATGACGTTCACTCCGCCGGGTTCGCGATGGTGGATTCAGGCCGGCCCGTGGCCCGCGGCGGCACCCCGGCGCGATTGGCCGACGTGACCGGGGCCTTGCGCGCCGGCAGCGGGGCCGAGCGACGCGAGCGCACGATCTGGTAGCCCGACCGCATCATCAGGTAGCGGAAGGGGGCCGCGAAGCCCGACCAGATGTGCACCAGCCGCGAGAACGGGAACAGCATCGTGATGATCAGCCCGAGGAAGATATGGAACTTGTAGAGCCAGTGCACATCCACGACGTTGACCCAGGCGTTCAGGTTCCAGCTGACAACGCTTTGCGACCATTCCATGAACAGGACCATCTTCTCGCCGTCCATGTGCTGCAACGTCTGCGTGATCGTCAGCAGGCCGACCACCAGTTGCACCCAGATCAGGCCCATGATGGTCAGATCCATCGGGCTCGAGGTGACGCGGATGCGCGGATCGGCGATCCGCCGGTGCAACAGCATCGTCGAGCCGATCAGCGCGGCGACACCCGCAGGCCCCCCGATGATCACGGCCATCCACTGTTTCAGTCCATAGGGAATGCCGAAGGTGTCGAGCACCCAAACCGGCGTGAACATTCCGAGCAGGTGGCCGAAGAACAGCACCAGGATGCCGACGTGGAACAGGATCGACCCCCAGATCAGCTGCTTGCGGCGCAAGAGCTGGCTCGAGGAGCTTTTCCATGTGAAGGGGTCGCGCTCGTATCGGGCGATGGAGCCCACGAGAAAGACCGTCAGCGCGACATAGGGCATCACGCCGAAGATGACGAAGTTGATGTCGAAATTGGTGAACATTGGATCGGTCTCCTATTCGGCCGCGTGCCGCGGAGCGGGGGTTACGGGTTCATCCATGCGCGACAGGATATCGCGCGTGATCGGGCAACCGGCATTGGGGTCGGGGCCGAACAGCACCTCGGATTCCTCCCAGACGGCGTCGAGCGCCTCCAGGTCTTCAGGGTCGGTATCGGGCTGTTCGAGAAGTTCGGCCACCGCCTCCCCGTCCGCGGTCACGCCCGACAGCTGCGAAAGAGCGGCGAACACGGCGGCATAGTCCGAGTCCCGGCGGCGCAGACGCTCCTCCAGGGCCGTGAAGATATGCGCCGCGTCCGCCAAGGTTTCCTGCGCCTCGACGAAGGGACGCGTGGACAGGAATTCCAGCAGCACCGGCAGGTGGTCGGGCAGTTCCGTGGTGGCGGGCTCGAACCCGCCGTCGCGGTAGGTCTCGATCAGCGACACCATCGCGCCACCGCGGTCCCGGCTTTCGCCATGGACATGCTCGAAGAGGTTGAGCGACAGCGTGCGCGAACGGTCGAAGAGCATAACGAACCGCTCTTCGAGGTCATAGATGTCGTCGTCGCGCAGCGCCTCGACCAGGGGCCGGAGCGCCCGGCGCGCGGCGGCTGTGAGCCGCGTATCGGAGGCGAGAACGCCCCCGATCTCCGGCATCGCGGCCTGAAGCTCCCGCGTGGGGTAGCTCAAGGCAAGCGAAAGCGCCTTGAGCGTGCGATCTTGAAGTTGCAGGGCCATGTCAGCGCACCTCCTGGGGCATCTTGAGCGGTTTCTTGGACCCGCCGAAGAGCGAGGTCTTTGACGTTCCGGTGGAGCAGCCGTTTCCATCGGTGAAGCCGCAGCCGCCCTTGAGGTCGTAGGCTTCCTCGACCTGTTCGCGGTGGGTGGTAGGGATGACGAAACGATCCTCGTAATCCGCCAGCGCCATGATCTTGTACATGTCCTCGATCAC
>CAZUVG010000416.1:0-3101 GCA_964623765.1 uncultured Roseicyclus sp. | reverse complement strand
AAGACGGAACGGGTCCCAGTCCTTCTCCAGATCGGCCTGCGCGACCTGCCCCGTGGCGTGAACGCCCGCGTCCGTCCTCCCCGCGGCAGCAACCGAGGGCACGTCCGTCTCAAGCCGCGCGAGAGCCGCCTCCAGCGCGCCCTGAACCGAGGGCCGGTCCACCTGCCGTTGCCACCCGGCGAAGGGGCGGCCGTCGTATTCGAGCATCAGGGCATAGCGCGGCATGTCGCCCGGCTAGCCGATCGCAGCCTTCGTCGCAATGCGCCGCGGTTTCCCCGGACGCCCCCATCCTCGCGGAAGACCCCCGCCGGAGGCGTCGGCTGCGGCGGGGCGGCCTCAGGCCTCGCCGCCGGCGCTTCCCCCGGAGAACTCCCGCTTTCCAAACCGGCCCTGTTAACCGCGGCCGCCGATGCCTATTCTCGCCACGGGGCGAACGCCCCCCGTATGGCGAAGAGGGCTCGGGCAGTTGGTCATCGGAACGATCGCGGACAGGGTGGGGCGCGGGCTCGAGAGCGTCGGCTCGGCCGTGGGCGAGACGTTCTTCGAGCCGGTCGTCCGCCTCGGCGTCACCGGCCTCGCGCGGTCGGGCAAGACCGTCTTCATCACCTCCCTCGTCGCCAACCTTCTCGACCGCGGCAGGATGCCGGGGCTCGAGGCCGCGCGCTCGGGCCGGATCGAGGCGGCCTTCCTCCAGCCGCAGCCCGACGACACGGTGCCCCGCTTCGCCTTCGAGGACCACCTGAACGCAATGACCGGCCCCGAGCCGCACTGGCCCGAAAGCACCCGCGCGGTGTCGGAGCTGCGCCTGTCGCTGCGCGTGCGGCCCGCCGGTCTGCTCGGCGCGATCGCGGGACCACGGACCGTGCATCTCGACATCGTGGACTATCCCGGCGAGTGGCTCCTCGATCTCGCGCTGCTGGACCTCGACTTCGAGGCATGGTCGCGGCAGGCACTCACCCGCGCCGAGACCCGTCGCGAGGGCCACGCTGCGCCCTTCTTCGCCGCGCTCGACGCGGCCGACCCGCAGGCGAAGCTCGACGAACCCTCGGCCGCCGCGCTCGCCCGCGGATGGACGAGCTATCTCGCCGCCGCACGGAAGGCGGGCCTGAGCGACTGCACCCCCGGCCGCTTTCTCCTGCCGGGAGACCTCGAAGGCAGCCCCGCGCTCACCTTCGCGCCCCTGCCCCCCGGGCACGCCCCGCGCGGCTCGCTCGCCCGCGAATTCGCGCGCCGCTACGAGGCCTACAAGGCGCAGGTCGTCAAACCGTTCTTCCGCGCCCATTTCGCCCGGATCGACCGGCAGGTGGTGCTCGTCGACGCGCTCGGCGCGATCCACGCAGGTCCGCAGGCCCTGGAGGACCTGCGGCAGGCCATGGCCGGCATACTCGGCGCGTTCCGGCCCGGGCGGAACACCTTCCTGTCCTCGATCCTCGGGCGCCGCGTGGACCGCATCCTCTTCGCCGCGACCAAGGCCGATCACCTGCACCACGAGCATCATGGGCGCCTTCAGACCGTGATCGAGGCGCTGGTGGGCGATGCCCGCCGCAGGGCCGACTTCCACGGGGCCACGACGCGGGCCATGGCCATCGCCAGCCTGCGCGCCACGGTGGAGGAGACGCGGCGCGTGGGCGGCACGGACCTCGGCCTCGTGCGCGGGCGCCTTCTCGACACCGGGCGGCAGGCGGCGCTGCATCCCGGCGACCTGCCCGAGGATCCCGCCCTCCTCCTGTCGCCGGCGCGCGAAGGGGCGGAGAGGTGGCTGGCCGGCGATTTCGGCGTGATGCGCTTCGCCCCGCATCCGTCGTCGCTCCGCCCCGGCGAGGGGCCGCCCCACATCCGCCTCGACCGCGCGGCGGAATTCCTGTTCGGCGACCGGCTGTGAGGACCCGATGAGCATCCGCAAGGGACCAGTCCTGATCGAGATCGACGAGACCGCGGAGGCCCAACCCGCCCCCGCCACGGCCCCGCCCGTGGACGACGCACACCCGCCCGAGGGGCGAGCGATGCAGACGGTGGCGACGCTTGCAGCCCGCCGCCGCGGATCGGCGCTCGCGCGCTGGTTCTGGGGTTCGCTGCTGGCGCTTCTGGGCTTCGTCCTGTCGCTTGCGGCATGGGATTTCGTCACCGGCCTTCTCGCGGCGAACCCGATACTCGGCTGGATCGCCACGGGCCTGATCGCCCTCGTGCTCGTCACGCTGCTTGCCATCGCCGCGCGGGAACTCGCGGCGTTCGCCCGGCTGGGGCGGCTCGACACGCTTCACCGCGCGGCGGAGGCAGCAACGAGCGCCGGGGATCTCGCCGCCGCGCGCCGGGTGGTGGACCGGCTCTCCATGCTCTACGGGAACCGGCCGGACCTGCGGCTCGCACGGGACGAGATGGCGCGCCGGCGTGACGAGGTCTTCGACGCCGACGGCCTCTTCGCGCTGGCCGAGGCGCGGCTCATGGCACCGCTCGACGCCGCCGCCACGCGCGAGGTGGAGGCCGCGGCGCGGCAGGTGGCGACGATCACGGCGCTCGTGCCGCTCGCCTTCGCCGACGTCATCGGGGCGCTGACAGCCAACCTGCGCATGATCCGCCGCATCGCCGAGATCTACGGCGGACGCTCGGGCACGCTGGGGGCATGGCGGCTGACGCGGGCGGTGCTGACGCATCTGGTGGCCACGGGCGCGGTGGCGGTGGGCGACGACCTGATCGGCTCGGTCGCGGGGGGCTCCGTCCTCTCCCGCGTCTCGCGCCGTTTCGGCGAGGGGATCGTCAACGGTGCGCTCACCGCACGTGTGGGCGTCGCCGCGATGGAGGTCTGCCGCCCCCTGCCCTTCGGTCCCGGCCGACGGCCGGGGGTCACGGGCATCGTCCGCCGTTCGCTCACCGGTCTTTTCGGGCGGAAGGTCGATGATGCCTGACCCCTTCCGCCACCATCCTGGCCTGCGCGGCCGGATAACGCCGCCCGAGCGGTCCTTCTTCCGCGACTTCAGCACGGACAAGGCGCGCCGGGCCATGGCCGAGCACGGCGTGGCGGAGAACTTCCCCTTCCACACCGACGCAGAGCGCGAGGCACTGAGGACGGCGGCACTTTCGGGCCATGCGGGCGATCTCTGGGT
>CAZUVG010000415.1:0-3141 GCA_964623765.1 uncultured Roseicyclus sp. | reverse complement strand
CGCGTTCACGCGGATGCCGTCGCGGCCGAGATCCTCGGCGAGATACATGACCGAGGCCTCCAGCGCAGCCTTGGCCACACCCATGACGTTGTAATGCGGCATGACCTTCTCGGCGCCGAAATAGGTCAGCGTCAGCAGCGAGCCGCCGTTCGGCATCATCTTTTCCGCACGCTGGCACACGGCGGTGAAGGAATAGACCGAGATCTGCATGGTCTTGCTGAAATTGTCCGGGCTCGTGTCGACGTAGCGGCCGCGCAGTTCGTTCTTGTCGGAATAGCCGATGGCGTGGACCACGAAATCGAGGCTGTCCCAATGCTCGGCGAGGCCCGCGAAGAGCGAGTCGAGGCTGTCCTCGTCGCCCACGTCGCAGGGCAGCACGATGGAGGATCCGACCTGCTCGGCCAGTGGTTTCACGCGCTTGAGGATCTGCTCGCCCTGATAGGAGAAGGCGAGTTCCGCACCCTCGGCAGCCACCGCGCGGGCCACGCCCCATGCGATCGACTTGTCGTTGGCCAGCCCCATGATCAGTCCGCGTTTGCCGCTCATCAAGCCCATGGCCGTCTCCGTCAATTCGCACTCGCCCGCCAGCCTCCTCTAGGCCATCGACCGGATGGCCGCAAGATTGCCGCACGGGCCTTGCGGCGGCACACGTGACGGATATGTTGCCTCTCCGCAGGGCGGGAAGGACAAGATGAGCGATCGTACGGGTATCTTCGCGGGAGACGATCCTTTCGGGATCGCGCGGGCCTGGCTGTCGGAGGCCGAGAAGACAGAGCCCAACGATCCCAACGCGATCGCGCTGGCCACGGCCGACGGCGACGGGTTGCCGAACGTGCGCATGGTGCTCCTGAAGGAGATCGAGGCCGAGGGGGGCGGCGAGGGCGCCTTCGTCTTCTACACCAACTACGACAGCGCCAAGGGCGAGGAACTGGCGGCAACCGGCAAGGCCGCCTTCGTGATGCACTGGAAGAGCCTGCGCCGGCAGATCCGCGTGCGCGGTCTGACCGAGCGCGAGGACGGTCCCCTCGCCGACGCCTACTATGCCAGCCGGTCGCTCAAGAGCCGCCTTGGCGCCTGGGCCTCGCGACAGTCGCGGCCGCTGGAGAGCCGCACGGCGCTGATGGCCGAGGTCGCCCGGGTGACGGCGACCATCGGAACCAGCCCCGGCCGCCCGCCGTTCTGGGGGGGAATCCGCATCCGTCCCGTCGAGATCGAGTTCTGGGCAGACGGGGCGTTCCGGCTCCACGACCGCTTCCGCTGGCGGCGCGATGCACCTGGTCAGCCATGGTCCGTGATCCGGCTCAATCCCTAGTCCGGTACCGTACGGACCCCGGGCACGGCGGCAATTTCACGACGCGCGAAAAAATCAGAACCTTGAAATAAATTGGAATTTTCGTGTTGCTCCCGGTCGCAGGCCCCTGCGATATGTGGGCAAGTGTCCAGCCGTGGCCAAAGCGCCACAATTCGGGGATTTCGCGGAATGGGCGAGAGCGAGCAGTCAGAACGACAAGTGCAAGGGCGGGTGAAGTGGTTCGATGCGGGCAAGGGCTTCGGCTTCATCGTCTCGGAGGCGGGCGGACCGGACATCCTGCTGCACGCGAATGTGCTGCGGAACTACGGGCAGGGATCGGTGGCGGAAAATTCCGGCATCGTCGTCCTGATCCACGAGACGCCGCGCGGGCTTCAGGCGCACGAGGTGGTCGATATCACGCCGCCCGATCCGCAGGAGACGGAGGATCGTGCATCCGGCATCGCGATCCCCGAGGCGCCGCCCGAGGCGCCCTTCAGCGCTGCCCGCGTCAAATGGTTCGACAAGGCGAAGGGCTTTGGCTTCGCCAACGTCTTCGGGCATCCTGAGGACGTGTTCATCCACGTCGAGGTGCTCCGCCGGTTCGGCCTGTCCGACCTCCAGGCGGGCGAGGCGGTGGCCATGAAGGTCGTGGAGGGACCGAGGGGCAAGCTTGCGGCGGAGATACGCGCATGGGACTTCGTCTGAGACAGGTTCAGAGAGCAATCGTCGCGGCCCTTCTCGTCGCGGCGTCGCTCTCCGCGTCGCCGCTTGCGGCGTCCTGCGCCGAGGACCGCGTCGAGCTGCGCGGCGACTGGGGGACCGCGCGCTTCAACGTGACGATCGCCGACACGCCCGAGACGCGCGCCCGGGGTCTCATGTTCGTCGAGGAGATGCCGCGGAATGCCGGCATGTTCTTCGTCTTCCCGAACGAACGCATCCGCCGCTTCTGGATGAGCAACACGCTCATCCCGCTCGACATCATCTATTTCGACGCGGGGGGCCGCTGGGTGAGTGTCGCGGCGGATGCGGTGCCGCTAGACGAGACCAGCCTGCCGAGCGAAGGGCCCGCTCGGTACGTGCTGGAAGTCAATGCCGGACTTGCCGAGAGATTCGGCATGGGGCCCGGCACCGAGGTCCGGCATCCCGCCATCGACCAGGACGCGGCGGCCTGGCCCTGCGTCGAGTGACGCCTGGCAGGTCGGGCTTGCACCCCGGCGCCGGCGCGCGGTAACTGGACGCGTCGGGGCGTAGCGCAGCCTGGTAGCGCGTCTGTTTTGGGTACAGAAGGTCGTGAGTTCGAATCTCGCCGCCCCGACCAGTCACCCCGATAACCTGATGTTGTGGTCCAAATGCCGGCCGGCGCCTCATGCAGCGCCAGGCCGCTTCGTTGCCGTGGCCCCAGCGCAACATGTTGTGGCCGTTCCACCGCCTGCACGACGTCGGTCCGTGGCAACCCGTCAGCCGACGATGTGCAGGCCGTCGGGTTCGGCAAATGCGTTCGTCCCGCGGTTTCGTCAACGATAGTTGAAAATCCCTTGAGCCGCGTCTGTTGATGAATCGTGGGCGCCTTGCCGCGGAACGGAGGCTGGCCGCGGTGGCAAGCGAAAAAAGTCGCCCGGATAGGTCAAAAACTCGTTGACCGGTTGGGTCACCCTACGCCAGTTTGTGTCTGTCGGGAAAGGGGCCACTAGATATAGCCCAGCCCGGCAGGGGCAGAAGACAGACCTCGCGGAACAGACAGAGGCTTGGCGGCCCGAACAGGCTGCTGGGGTCGGCCGTCATCGGCCATGGCAAGCATAAAAGTCTTCTGCATTAAAACAGCGTTTTCAGCTTTTTCATTGGCTTCGATC
>CAZUVG010000414.1:0-3166 GCA_964623765.1 uncultured Roseicyclus sp. | reverse complement strand
AGGTGAACAACCGTGCGCTGCTTCTGGCCGACCGCATCCAGTTCCACATGGGCGGAGATCTCCTGCAGGCGTTCAACGCCGCGGCAGAGGACATTCCAGTGGTCGCCGTCGCCGCCACCTTCCAGAAGCACCCGCAGGTCATCCTCGCCCACCCCGGCGTCGCCGACAGCTGGGAGGAGCTGAAGGACCTCACGCTCCTGATCGGGGACAACGGCTTCACGAGTTACTACCAGTGGATGATCTCCGCCCACGGTTTCACGGCCGAGCAGCGCCAGCCCTACACGTTCAACCCCGCGCCCTTCATCGCGGACGACCAGCTGGGGATGCAGGGCTACCTGTCGTCCGAGCCCTACCTCGTCGAGACGACGGCGGGCATCACGCCCAACGTCTTCCTGATCGCCGATGCGGGCTTCTCCTCCTACGCGACGACGATCGAGACGATGCAGTCCACCATCGACGAGAGCCCCGAGGTCGTGGAATGCTTCGTCGAAGGTTCGATCCTTGGCTGGTACAACTACCTCTACGGCGACAACGCCGCCGCCAACGCCATGATCCTGGAGGACAACCCGGACATGACGCAGGACAAGATTGATTACGCCATCGGCAAGATGATCGAGTGGGGCATCGTGGACTCGGGCGACGCACTGGAACTCGGCATCGGCGCCATGACGGAGGAGGTCGTCGGCGGATTCTACGAGGACATGGTCGAGGCGGGCGTCGTCGAGGCAGGTCTCGACTGGCAGTCCACCTTCACGACGGCCTTCGTGAACCAGGGCCTCGGCATGGAACTGCGCCCCGCGCAGTGAAGAACTGGCGCAGGGCGGGACTTCTCCCGCCTTGCGCCGGCCGCGCGATTGGCGGGACAGGTCCCGCCCTACGGAGATACAGATGGTCGTCCGCAACAGCGATACGCCGCCTCTCGGGAAACGCCAGCCGCTCCTGCGGCTGCGCAACGTCGACAAGGTCTTCTCCGGCGATGTCGTCGCGCTGAAGGACATGAGCCTGCAGGTGAACCAGGGCGATTTCGTCTCGCTCCTCGGGCCCTCCGGATGCGGAAAGTCCACGGCGCTGAGGATCATCTCCGACCTCATGCACCCCACCCGCGGCCGCGTGGAATGGGAAGGCGGGCACGGACAGGGCGATCTCGGCGTCGTTTTCCAGGAACCCACGCTGATGCCCTGGGCGACGGTGGCGCAAAACGTCTGGCTGCCGTTCCGCCTTGCGGGCAAGTCCTATTCAGAGGTCAAGGACGACGTGCTGGAGGTCCTGCGCCTTGTCGGCCTCGAGAGGTTCATGAACGCCTATCCGCGCGAATTGTCCGGCGGCATGAAGATGCGCGTCTCCATCGCGCGGGCCATCGTGACGAACCCGCGCCTGATCCTGATGGACGAGCCCTTCGCGGCGCTCGACGAGATCACGCGGCACAAGCTGAACAACGACCTGCTGGAACTGAAGGCGCAGATCGGCTGCACGGTCATCTTCGTGACCCATTCCGTCTTCGAGAGCGTCTTCCTGTCCGACCGGATCGTGGTCATGGCCGCGCGACCCGGCCGCGTCCTGAGCGAACTGGAGGTTGACGCGCCCTACCCCCGTGGCGAGGACTTCCGCACGTCGTCCGAATACGCCGCCCACGCCCGCCGCGCCTCGGAGGCGCTGAGGGAAGCCATGGGAGAACCCGCATGAGCCTTGCCGAGAACCGCGCCGCGCCTGCGACCGGCACCCGCGACGAGGACGAGACCCGCCGTGCCCGCGCGGCGCGGATCGAGAACGTGGCGAAATGGGTGCTGCCCGTGGCGATCATGGTGCTGGCGATCCTTGGATGGGCCTGGATCGTGACGGCGAACGAGATCCCGCATTACATCCTGCCGGGGCCGGACCGCGTCTGGGGCAGTCTCGTCAACGACTGGGGAATGCTGATCGAGGCGGCCTACCTGACGGGGTGGATCACGCTTCTGGCGCTCGTACTGGCCGTGATCGGCGGGGCGGGCCTCGCGATCCTGTTCAACCAGTCGAAGATGCTGGAACTGTCCTTCTACCCCTACGCGGTAATCCTGCAGGTGACGCCGGTGGTCTCGATCGCGCCGCTCATCTTCATCTACGTCGACTCGAAGGTCGCCGGCATGCTTCTCTGCGCGTGGATCGTGGCCTTCTTCCCGGTCCTGTCGTCGACGACATTGGGCCTCAACTCCGTCGATCACAACCTGCGCGATCTTTTCCGCATATACGGCGCGAATCGCTGGCAGCGCCTGCGGTTGTTGCAACTGCCCTCGGCGCTGCCATACTTCCTCGGGGGGCTGAAGATCGCGGGCGGGCTGTCGCTGATCGGCGCCGTCGTGGCGGAACTGGTCGCAGGGACGGGCGGCATAGGCTCGGGCCTCGCCTTCCGCATCCAGGAGGCGGGATACCGGCTCAACATCGCGCGCATGTTCGCCGCGCTGGCGATGGTGGCAGCGATGGGCGTCTTCATCTTCGCGGCACTCAGCTTCCTGTCGCATCTCCTGCTCAGGAACTGGCACGAAAGCGCGGTGGCCCGCGAGAAATGATGGACTTCACCAAGCTGCCGCACGGGGGCGTGACGCTGACGAACGTCGCCGTGCCCGCTTGCCTGATCGGGCAGGAGGGCGATCTCGTGCGGACGGAGATCTCGATCGCGGATGGCGTGATCGGCGCACCGCAGGCCGTGGCCGTGGACATGAAGGGGGCGATGGTCTTCCCGGCCTTCGTCGACATGCACACCCATCTCGACAAGGGCCACATCTGGCCGCGCAGTCCGAACCCCGACGGCACCTTCACCGGCGCGCTTACAACCGTGCGCGCCGACAGCGCCGCGCGCTGGAGCGCCGAGGACCTGCGCCCGCGGATGGAGTTCTCGCTGCGCTGCGCACTCGCGCATGGCACGCGGGCCATCCGGACGCATCTCGATTCGATCCCGCCGCAGGACGACATCACATGGCCCGTGTTCCAAGAGCTGCAGGCGGACTGGGCCGACCGGATCGAACTGCAGGGCGTGAACCTCATAGGTTGCGACACGTGGACCGACGACGACGGGCCGTTCGGGCACACGGCGGACCTGGTGGCCGGGACGAAAGGCGGCGTTCTCGGCATGGTGACCTATCCCCTTCCAGACCTCCGCGACCGCATCAGGGGCTTCTTCGCTCAGGCCGAG